>JAHYJL010000032.1 GCA_019429045.1 Bacteroidales bacterium | reverse complement strand
CGGGCAGGATGCCGTGAACACCGCCAAAGCATTCAACGAAAGACTGGACTACGAAGGTGTCATCCTAACCAAGCTCGACGGCGATACCCGCGGCGGGGCCGCCCTGACCATCCGCGCTGTAGTCAATAAACCGATCAAATTTGTCGGTATCGGCGAAAAAATGGATGCCATCGATGTGTTCTACCCCAGCCGTATGGCCGACAGGATTCTGGGCATGGGCGATATCGTATCACTGGTGGAACGGGCCCAGGAGCAGTTCGACGAGGAAGATGCCCGCAAGCTGCAGAAAAAGATCGCGCGGGATGAGTTTAACTTCAACGATTTCGTCACCCAGATACGCCAGATCAAAAAGATGGGCAACGTAAAGGACCTCATGGGGATGATCCCCGGGATGGGTAAAGCATTGCGCAATGTCGACATCGACGATGACGCCTTCAAAGGGATCGAGGCGATCATCCATTCGATGACACCAGAGGAAAGGGAACACCCCCGGCTGCTGAATGGCTCCAGGCGGAAAAGGATCGCCAACGGCAGCGGGACGGACATCCAGGAGGTCAACCGCCTGATAAAACAGTTCTACGAAACCAGTAAAATGATGAAGATGCTGTCGGGAGGAAAAGGGAAAAACATGATGCGGGCGATGCAGAATATGAAAAAATCTTGATGATATGCAATTGTTGGATGGTAAGTTGGTGGCTGAGAAGCTGAGGGAGGCGATCAAGGTGGAAACTGCGCGGCTGATCGATGCCGGGGTCGACCCGCACCTGGCTGCGATCCTGGTAGGGGAGGATGCAGCCAGCCAGACCTATGTGCACAATAAGGAAAAAGCCTGCCAGCAAGCGGGCATTGTTTCCTCCGTCTACAAATTGCCGGAATCTGTCTCAGAAAAGGAACTACTCGAACTGATCAGGTTCATCAATAAGGATGATTCGATCCACGGCCTGATCGTGCAGTTGCCACTTCCATCCCATATCGACAGCCTTAAGGTGATCCAGCATGTCAATCCCGCGAAGGATGTCGACGGTTTTCATCCCGTCAATGCAGGCAGGATGGTCCAGGGACTGCCTTCCTATCTCCCGGCAACCCCAAATGGTATCCTGAAGCTCATGCAACATTATAAAATAGAGACCGAGGGGAAAAACTGTGTGATCCTGGGCAGAAGCAATATTGTCGGCACTCCGCTGGCCATCCTGATGTCCAGGAAAGCTTATCCCGGCAATGCAACCGTGACGATCTGCCATACCAAAACAGCCAATCTGCCTGATATAGCCAAAGAGGCCGACATCCTGGTAGCAGCCATGGGCCAGGCGGAATTTGTGACAGCCGAAATGGTCAAACCGGGCGCCGTGGTGATCGATGTGGGCATCCACCGGATCCCGGACAATGATGCCAAATCGGGCTACCGACTGGTGGGGGACGTTGATTTTGCAGAGGTGTCGAAAAAGGCCTCCTGGATCACACCTGTCCCCGGCGGCGTCGGGCCTATGACCATCATTTCCCTGCTGGATAACACCCTGAAAGCCGCCAAAAAAGAGATTTGGCCCTGATCCGGCGAAAAGCCTATGATGACCGAAGAACAAAAGATTCTTTTTGACCAGGGAAAGCTCCTTCCCCTGATGGAAGATTTTTACACTATCCAGGGAGAGGGCCATAATACAGGGAAACCTGCCTATTTCATCCGCCTGGGCGGCTGCGACATGGGCTGCTGGTGGTGCGACGTCAAGGAATCCTGGGATGCTTCGCTTCACCCGCTTACCGAAACAAGCCTGATCATTGAAAGGGCTGCAAAACAACCCGCCAAAGCAGTAGTGGTAACAGGCGGCGAACCCGTTCTCTATAACCTGGATTACCTTTGCAATGAGTTGAAGGAAAAAGGGATCAAAACATACCTGGAAACGGCGGGTGTTAAAGAATTAACAGGCCAATGGGACTGGATCTGCCTGTCGCCCAAAAAGGGCAGCCTGCCGCTGCTGGAATATTTCAACCGGGCGGATGAACTGAAGGTGATCATCCACAATGAAGGCGATTTTCGCTGGGCAGAACTGAATGCCGGAAAGGCCCATCCCAATTGCCTGCTCTTTTTGCAGCCCGAATGGAGTGTGCATACGCAAATACTACCTTTGATCGTTAACTATGTGAAGGAAAACCCCGAGTGGAATATTTCGCTTCAGACGCATAAGTTTATGAATATACCTTAGGGGTTGGGTGTTGGGTGTTGGGTGTTGGGTATTGGGGATTGGGGATTGGGGATTGGGGATTGGTCATGGCTTGTTGTATAGAATTATCTGGATATTGATGTGTGATAAAAAGTTATTCGGTTTCTTAAAACTGCTTATAAAAATTGGGATACTCCTGGCCTTTATGTTTGCGATTGCATGGGAAGATGTTAATGCACAAGCGGAAATCTCATCCAGGGCGATGAGGAGCTTTCAGAAAGGGTATGAGGCTTTTCAGGAGGGGAGGTGGGATGTTTGCGAGAAAGAGATGCTGAAAGCCATTGCGGTGGATAGCAATTTTGCCGATGCGCATATTATGCTGGGGGATGTTTACCTTGAAACACGGCGGCCGGAACGGGCGGTGGAATCTTACCGGAAGGCTTTGCGTTTTAATCCTGACCGGGCATTTATCGTCAATAACCTGCTGGCCAATACGCTGTATGACCTGGAACGCTACCCGGAGGCCTGTGCCGCTTATGAGTCGGTTTTGAATGACCCGGAAGCCCCTGCCAATTTGAAAAACAGCATGGAAGGAAAATATGTCAGTTGCAAAAAACGTAAGTTCCTGATAGAAAACCCCGTTAATTTCATACCCCGCAACCTTGGAACAGGAGTAAACAGCGCCGCCGATGAATATGTTAACGCGATCAGTACCGAAGGGAATGTACTTTACTTTACACGGAAGGAGAAAGCGCCGGAGGATCGGCACAAGGAGTTTCATGAAACTTTTTACAAATCAAAATGGACCGGCAGCGAGTGGGGACCGGCCGAAAAGCTGGGCTATCCACCCGGAACGGAGCAGGATGCCGGCGCCCTGTGCATCTCTCCCGATGGCCTGACGATATACTTTACCGCCTGCTTCCGTCCCGATAGCTATGGAAGCTGCGATCTTTACTACTCTGAAAAACAAGGCGATGAATGGTCTACGCCCAGGAATATGGGGGCGCAAATCAATTCCGACCACTGGGATGCACAGCCATCCATCTCACCCGATGGGAATACCCTCTACTTTGCCAGTAACCGGAAAGAGGGAATTGGCAGCGCCGATATCTGGAAAACGGAGCGGACCGCCGATGGGGGATGGGAAAAACCGGTCAATCTCGGCAGGACCGTCAATACTGCCGGACAGGAAATGGCGCCGTTCATCCATTATGACAATACCACCCTTTATTTTTCTTCTTCCGGCCATCCCGGCATGGGCAGTCAGGACCTTTTCATGACCCGTCGGTCGGGCACACAGTGGAGCAAGCCGCAAAACCTCGGGTATCCGCTAAACAGCTCCGCCGACGAACTGATCATCATCATCAATTCCACCGGAACCAAAGGATACATTTCCATCGATGATGAAGAGGGGGAAGGCGGCTTTGATATTTATGAGTTTGACCTTTATCCTGAAATCATGCCCCTCACTATCAGCGATCTGAAACCTCCTGAAGAGTTATCTGCGACGCCTGTTGCAGTAGGCTCGAAAATTGTCCTGCGAAATATCCTGTATGAAACCGATAAGTACAACTTGCTACCTGAATCATTTACCGAACTGGATGTCCTGGTTCACTTCCTGAAAGATAACCCGGGGATCCGGATCGAGATCGGCGGCCATACCGATGATGAAGGAACGGAGGAATATAACCTGGACCTGTCGGACAGAAGGGCGGGAACTGTTTACGAGTATTTGATTATTAAAGGGATTAGCGAGGAAAGGCTTACTTACAAGGGCTTTGGTGAATCCCAGCCGGTGAGCCCCAACGATGTGCCGGAAGGCCGTGCGCTGAACCGGCGGACAGAGATCAGGATCATCGGGATGGATTGACAGATCTAATCGATCCGGACGAAGTCCTTTTTGGTTACACCGCAAACGGGACACTGCCAGCTGTCCGGGATGTCTTCAAATGCAGTGCCGGGAGCGATGCCCGCATGAGGGTCGCCCACCTCCGGGTCATAAATATATCCGCAGATCTTGCACTGGTATTTTTTCGGTTTCTCCTGCATTTCAGCCTTTTCTTTGATGAATGTTTTTTCCAGCTTATCGCCGGTGTAAGTTGGGGAATTTTCGGGAGAAAACCCTTTGATCACCTCCCGATAGTAATCATACGTCAGCGGTTTGGCGCCGGGATCAAGAATATCGGCATCGACCACCCGTCCGACAAACAGAATGTGCGTGCCGGTATCGATTTCATCTTCCACTTCACATTCGATGTAGGCAACAGCCTTGTCTAAAACAATGGGCACACCCGTTACACCCGTTTTATAATTCATCCCGGAGAATTTGTCGATGGATTTACCTGATTGAAAACCCCAGGGGCCGAGAAAAGTCAAATCAACTTCCTGTTGAAGCACGGATACAGAGAAAGCTTTGCTCTTTCTGATATAGTCCGTGGTCAGGTTCTCTTTATGGGAAGCCACCACGAACTTCGGGGGATCGGCCGTTACCTGGAATACCGTGTTGGAAACATGTCCGTTGTAATTCTTTCCGTCCCGGGAGCAAACCAGGTAAAGGCCGTAGGTTACTTTAAAAAATGCCTGAAGGTTCAAAATTATTTATCCTTTTATCCAGTTAACGATTTTATCGCCCAGTGGTTTTTCGCTCGGCGGTGCATTGTATATCAGCTTCCCGTTCTCATCGATCATGAACTTATGGAAATTCCATTTGACATCGGCATCCATCACCCCGTTCTCGCTCTTATTGGTGAGCCACTGATAAAGTGGGTGAATGTCGCTGTCTTTCACCGATATTTTCGACATCATCGGAAAAGTCACTCCGAACCTGGTCGTGCAAAATTCCTTGATCTCAGCGTTGGAACCGGGTTCCTGGTTCTTGAAATTGTTCGCCGGGAAACCGATCACCGTAAAATCATCACCGCCATAAGTCTGGTATAATTTCTCCAGGTCTTCATATTGCGGGGTAAATCCGCATTTGGAAGCCGTGTTGACCACCAGCACCTTTTTTCCTTTTAACTGAGATAAGGCGAATTCTTTACCATCGATATCCTCCACAGTGAAATCGTGAAAAGTTTTATTGCTTTGCCCGAATACGGCAGCGCCTGTTATTGCCATCATTGTGATTAAAATAATTGTTTTCATTGTATTGATTTTCAGGTTAAACAGGGCTTTGCTGGGTTTTGTTCAATTCGGTTTGAATATACGTGTGCCGGTTTGGCGAATTTAATAATTTTACCAGGACAAATATATGGCCTTTGAGAAATCTTCCCTATAACTTGCTGCCACACTCTTTGCAGAAATTTGCTTCATCAGGGTTGGTATCCTCACCGCAATTCCTGCATCTTTTGACCCGGTTAATCCTGGCCCGGCTGATCTCAGCGGAAATAATACCGGTAGGGATGGCAATGATCCCATAGCCGATGATCATGACCATCGATGCGATCACTTTCCCCAGCCCGGTTTGGGGGGAGATGTCCCCGTAGCCAACCGTAGTCAATGTGACAATGGTCCAGTAAATGCTTTCCGGAATGTTTCGGTAACCGTTATCAGGCCCTTCCACCAGGTACATGATAGCCCCGATGATCACCACCAGCACGCTGAGGCTGATGCTGATCATTAAGATGACATCGAATGCCCTGCCGGCGGGTGTTTCCGTACCGAAGATAACCTCGTGCAAGGTTGTCTTCCACTGCGGCCATTTTTCCTGATTTTCAGTATTCATAGGACTAATAATTTAAAACCCCTCAAAGATACCCAATCCAAAGAGAGCGTAGTCATATTTTGCGGGGTCTGTATTCAATAATTTTCTATCTTTCGCTGGGATTTAACAATCTGTTACCGGACAATTTTACCATTTTTTTACATCGCCATGTCACAAAACATAATTTCGTTCTACAAAAAGATGACGTTTTCAGACCAGGAAATCATAACTGGGATTATTGAAGATAATGATATGGTGATCAAATTTTTATATAAGAAATTTTTCCCGGGGATCAAGATGATGGTCCGATCTTTCCGGAACCTCCGCCTGGACCCGGACGACATATTCCAGGAGGGGCTGACCCGGGCGATCATGAATATCAAAGAAGGAAAGTTTCAGGGAAAGAGCGCTTTTTACACCTACCTGAATGCTATTTGCCATCATGTTTGCCTGCAGGAATTGAAGCGTGGCCAGAATGATTATCCGCTCATGGAGAATATCCCGGATGATGACAGCTACGATGAAACCGGCCAGGAGGCGATCATTCTGCTGGTGAAGATGAAGGAAAGGATGGATGCTTCCTGCAGGGAAATCATTGATGTGAGGTTCGGGCTTGGTCGTGAGAACCCAGTGGAAGATGACCTGCTGGGACATCATCGTAACCTGAAATTTGAGGAAATAGGCAAAGTGCTGGGAATCGCACCTGACAATGCCCGGCAGCGGTTTAAAAGATGCATGGAACGGCTCCGGGAAATGCTGTTCAGCGACCCGGCATGGGCTGATAGTTATTAATTGCAAAGCAAGACAAAGATGAATATACAACGCAATGACCCGGACTGGATTGAGGATTACCTGGACGGTACCCTGAGTGAACCGGAACAGGAGGAGTTCCGCGAAAGGCTGGTCGCTGATCCTTCTTTTGCAGCCCTGTATGAACAACGGCTGAAACTGCAGCAAACCTGGAAAGAGACGGAAAAGTATGCGGTTGTGGAAGACAAGGTTGCAGGACTGATAATGTCAGAAAAAACGGCCATACGCCAGCGCCGGAATATCTTGCTGGTAGCAGCATCGCTTGTGGCAGTGATCGGGGTCGGGAGCGTATTGCTATTCATTTTGCCTGATAGAACAACACACAAAATGCAGGAAGCACATATCGCTGCTGACTCAGCTATCCAGGGACCACAGCAGATCGGCATGCCGGAATATGGAAAGATAGATTCGGTGATAAAGACGGATTCCTATGAAATAACACTGCTTTCACCAATAGATGACAATGTGTTTATTGTAGGAGAAACAATCACTTTTCAATGGTCTGCTTCAACAGGCAAATCAGAACTGGTTATTAAAGAAAAAGCTGGCGGACGTTTGGTGTTCAATATTTCTTTACCAGAAGGTAAATCGGAGTACATGTTTGAAACAGTCTCATTAACACCCGGAGATTATATGTGGTTTGTGAATGATTCATTAATGGTCAGACATTTCATGATAAACAAGAAACCATGAACCACCAAATGAAACGAGTAATAATATACCTGATAATTTTAACCTGCAACACGTTTCCGATGACAGGTTACAGCCAAATCGATTCCCTGAAAAAAGAATATCAGAAAGAATTTGACGATTTCTCCAGGACAATACAACAGGATTCCGATGCTTTCAGCCGGAAAAACGATTCCATCTTCCTGGAATTCCTCCTCCAGTCATGGGAAACATTTGACGCTTTTAAAAGCGAAGCTCCCATGAGGCCCAAGCCTAAGGAGCAGCCGGTGAAGGAAAAATCAGATATGCATATGCATCCGATCAAACCGGGAGATATCCGCACACCGGCAGAGGAGCTGCGCATTGAACAGGGGAAACGGGAAAGTACCGATGCCGCTTCACCTGCAAAAGGATATACCGCCGCACCCTCCCTGGCCCTCGATTTTTACGGCAGTGAGGTGATGATCATTCCGCCCCGGGAAAAGCTCCCCCGGCTGCGCCAGGTTTCACCGATGTATTTTGTGGAGTTTTTCGAGGAGGCGGCACGCTCTGACGTATTTTCTGAAAATGTCAGGCTGCTGCAACACCAGGCCAAAGAGCTCGACCTGAACGACTGGGGGCTGATCTGCCTGCTGAAGTCGGCGGCAGAAAGTATATTCCAGGATTACAACGACCAGGTTCTCTTCATCTGGTTCGGAATGATCCGATGCGGCTTTGATGTCAGGACAGGTTATGACAAAAACACAGTATACCTGCTGGCCCCTTCCAGCCAGGTGCTGTACAACACCGTTTATTTCGTCATCAATAAGAAAAAGTATTTCCTGCTGAAGATCGGTAACAAAGAAGCGGATATCGCAAACCTGAACGCATATGAGGCTGACTATCCTGGAAATACATTGCCCATTTCACTGATTGTGCATGCTTTGCCGAAATTATCAGAGAATAAAATAGTCCGTAATATCTTCTACCATAAGGAGTTCGCAATAAATACCGATCAGCATCTTGTTGACTATTTCTCCGGATTCCCGGAATGTGACCTGGTTGTCAGCCTGACAGCTCCGTTGTCCTTTTTATCCCGGGCTTCCTTCAAAATTGAAATCGAACCTATGATTGAAGGAAAGAACGATTACCAAAAGGTGGAGTATCTGCTAAAACTTATGCAGTATGGCTTCCCATATAAGACAGACGAGGAACAGTTTGGAAGAGAGAATTACCTGTTCGCTGAAGAGGTGCTTTTTTATCCCTACTCAGATTGTGAAGACCGGACTGCGCTGCTGGCCCGGTTGGTAGAACTGTTCACAGGGCTTGAAACGATTGCCATTTGCTATCCGGATCATGTAACGCTGGGGGTCAGGTTTTCCGTAAAACAAAATGGCGCTTATGTGGAATACAAAGGAAACCAATACTACATCTGCGACCCGACCTACATAGGCGCTGAGATCGGAATGTTAATGCCTGATTATCAAGGAGTAAATCCAGATATAATTGATTTGTAATCTATAAAGTAGTGTGAGCAATACAATAAAAATCAAGATTTATGATATCTTCAATCAAATACTTCACGAAACCTTTGATTTTATTTTTATTTTAGTAAACTAAAAAATATAACCATACCAAGCCCATATCTATATGAAAAGACTTATGTCATCCAGGATTATCTATTTCAGCGCTTTTTTACTCTTTTCCTTTACTCACCTGCATTCCCAGAAATTATATCGTGCAGAAGGAAGCTGGCAGGCCAGATGGGAGGCCAATGAGACCAGGGAGCAGGCATATGATAAGGTCATCCAGCTCGCCATTGTCAATGCCATAGAAAGTACATTTGGCAAATTTGCCATCGGGGATTTTGACATGCGGATGGATGATGCCCATGTGAATTACAACTACATTGCAGGCACCAGAACAAGGGGAATCTGGGTTGAAACCACCAAAGGCCCTTTTATCAAGGAGTTTACCCGCGTAGTGGATGGCAGGTACGGGAAAGAGAATGAAACATGGCTTGAATGTACCATCGAGGGAATGGTGAAAGAATGTGTTGGCCGGGCGAACATCGAATTCAGTGCGTTGAACTGCCCGAAAAAAACCTGCAGGCAAACCGCGTTCAATGACAGGGAAAACCTCTATCTGTACTTCAGAAGTCCCGTAGATGGGCATTTGTCCGTATTCCTTGAGGATATCGACACGGTTTACCGGCTCCTGCCCTATGTCAATATGGAAGCGCTCAGTACGGTCTCTATAAAAGGTGATAAGGAATATATTTTCTTCTCCAGAGACCCGCAACATGAGTATGACACTAAATATCTCACCGACCGGATTATTTTGCCGGCAAAAAAAGATATTGAATACCACAAACTTCACATTTTGTTTTCCGATAAGAACTATTATAAGCCCAATCTCAGCGATACAGTTGTACGGCCGGGAGAGATTCTTCCGAGGTCCATGACCACCAGGGAATTTCAGAAGTGGCTGTCGGGTTGCCGTGTCATCGATGGATTTCAGGATGATTGGGTCAAGATCAGTGTAGAAAAAAAATAATCGCACTTGCTTCCCTCTGGGGGTGAGTGATTAATATATGATAAGATGAAAAAAACCTGCTTTTTATTCTTTTTAATTTTCATGGCCGCCATGCCCGCACTGGCACAAAAGGAAATCTCCGGTAAAAGCCAGGTCACTCACCTGAAGATCACCCCGGAATATAAACGCGGACTGCCTCCCATTCTTTATGTCGATATGATCTTTGAGGATGATAATAATAATGGGATTATTGAAGCCAATGAAAATGCCCGGTTGCATCTGACCATCAGCAACAAGGGAAAAGGCCCGGCACAGGGCCTGTTGGTCACTCTGAAAAGCAATATTAACGACCCCGCTTTCAAGATAGGCGACAGGCAGGAAATACCATTCCTCTACCCTGACAATGACATTCAGGTTACCATCCCCATGCAGGCGGGATTTTCTGTAAATACAGCGGAACATCTGATTGAAATTAATATTACAGAGCATTTCGGATATGACATGGACCCGGTGTTGCTGCAGTTAAGCACTTTGAAATTCCAAGAGCCTAAGTTGGAATTTGCAGGTATACAGATCATCGATACCGGTGAGGGTACCGGACCCCTGATCCAGGATGGAAAACTACAGGCCGGAGAATTGGTGAAAGCGAGAATAGTTGTGCAAAACACAGGTCAGAATATTTCAAAAGACACTAAATTCAATATTTTTACCACTGACCCAAACATTTATATTACCGAAGGACAGGGGAATATCGGTGACCTGGCCATAGGCGAATGGAAAGAGATCTGGGTAACCATCAGTCCGAATAAAAGAGTGACCACTGAAAACCGCTTGCCTGTTTATATAACAACGTCCAACGATGTGGCCAGGGGCAATCTTTACAGGGAACAGTTGCCCATTTATCTTGATCAAAGACCGGCTGAAATTGCAACAGTGGAAATAAAAGCGGATATCGATGCCCTTACAAGGCAAATCGCAAGGTTTGAGATTAAATCTGACCGGGTCACCGCAAATGTCGGTAAAGAAATAGACATCCGCCAAATATTGCCATCAAACACTAAAAGGAGCGATGCAGTGGCTGTTCTGATCGGCCTGGAAAACTATGATCATTTTGTAGGGGCTCCCTATGCGGAAAACGATGTCACAATTATGCGGGATTACTTCAGGAACGTTCTTGGCGTGCAGAATATCTTGTTTTATAAAAGCAAGGACGTGACCGGTTATGCCTTTGATAATATTTTCAACCCGGTTTTTGGAAGACTTCAGCAACAGGTGATGAAAGGCCAGACGGAGGTGTTTGTTTATTATTCGGGTCACGGGATACCCAATAAAAACGGTAACAAAGTTTACCTTTTACCCACGGATGGTCGGGTGGAGGCCATCGAGCAGCAGGGGTATGATCTGAACCAGTTGTTCAAAAACCTGCTGGCATTGGAGGCCAAAAGCGTAACGGTTTTCCTCGATGCGTGCTTCAGCGGGATCAGCCGGACCAGTGAGAATATCGCCCCGCAAAACCTCCTGGCCATGAAGGGAGTGGCGATTGAACCCGAGATAGATGAACCCTGGCTTGCCAATCCAAACTTCACCGTCTTTTCCTCTTCAGGTTATAATGAAACCTCCCTGGGTTATGACGCTGAGCAGGCCGGATTGTTTACCTATTACTTGTGCGCCGGATTGCAGGGGAAGGCCGATGCTGATGGCGATAAAAAAGTAACATCCGGAGAGCTGGAAAATTATGTGACCCGCAAGGTCATGGAAACATCCCGGAAAATAAGGGGATTGCAGACACCGCAGTTCCGGGGGGACCGGAATAAAGTGCTGGTGGAATACCAATGAGGTTTCGTGTTTCGTGTTTCATGTTTCGGGATTAGGGGTTAAGTTAATGAAGATAGATTTACATTTGAATATCAGGTTGTATGAAAATATTTAGCGTTGTCTTGTTGTCTCTGTTTCTTCTGCCAGTATCGCTGGTGGCACAGAATATTGAAAATATCAGGTCGTATATGTCGGGTAACAATGTCATCGTTTCGTATGATATTAAAGGTGGAAAGTTTTACAACTATTACACGATCAGCCTGTATGTGAGCCGCGATGGATGTAAAACCTGGGAAGGGCCGCTGAAGGAAGTTTCCGGCAGCGTGGGCGATAACCTGCGCCGCGGTTTGCATCAGATCACCTGGAACGTGATGAAGGAAAGCCCTTTTGTCGAGCAGAGCTTTGTTTTCGATATCAGGGCAAAGGTGTATGAAGAACCAATGAAAAAGTCATTTTTCGTTTCCTACGTTGGCAATACCAATGCTTACCTGGGCCTGATGTTTGGCATGATCGGCAAGGTGGGATGGTACGGGGAAGTAAGAGGAAATCTTCTTTCGTTTTCTTTTCCCGATTATACCTATGCCAATGGTGAGATCACGGATTACGACCAGGCCGGATATTATGTTTTCACTGACGGCAAGGGGTATTCTCTTTTTTCAGCCCTGGCAGGCCTGACATTCCAGGCGGGAAGAAACGTATTTTTTTACACAGGCATAGGATATGGATGGGACCGGTACCTGTACGAGATCACCAATTATATTTATGAAGATGATCAGTCCACCGGAACCTACAATGTAGTACACGGGGATTATAACCTGCAGGGTTTTGAAATCGATGCCGGCGTTATGTACCGGTACAAGATGTTGCTCTTCAGCGCCGGCGCCACCACGCTGAATTTTAAGAATGTGGGCTGGACGGTAGGTATCGGCTTCGCCTTTTAATGTTGAATTTTGAATTTTGAATGTTGAATTTTGAATGATTATGAAGCGACTGAATAAAATATTTAGGTTTTATTGGATCAGTTATGGTCTGATAATCGCAATCCTGATCTTCTCCTGCAGAAAAGCGCCGGAATTGCCTGATAATACCAATAAAGTTACCATACCTACTGTATCCATGGGATTGGTTTCCGTTATAAAATACAACTCAGCCGAATGTGAGGGCAATGTGACGAATGATGGCAACAGTAATGTGACGGCCAGGGGATTCGTATGGAATACCACCGGCAATCCGAGCTTGCAGAATAATGCTGGTTCTGCGACCAGCAGCGGAAGTACGGGATCATTTACAGCCACTTTAAGCAACCTGAGTGAAAAGACCACCTATTATGTAACAGCCTATGCCACCAATGTGCAGGGAACAGCATACGGTGCGGAGACATCTTTCACGACAAAAGAATTGATCGCCCCTGTTGTCACTACATCCACCGTTACAAATATTACATCAAGCGCTGCCCTGGCGGGTGGAAGTGTGACCAGCGATGGCAATGGCAATGTCACTGCCCGTGGCCTTTGCTGGAATACAAGTGGGAATCCCGACTTGACAAATAATATTGGTTATAGCAATGATGGAGCCGGTACGGGGGCATTTTCGAGAACCCTGACAAATCTTACCCATCAGCAACAATATTTTGTCAGGGCTTATGCTACCAATGAGAAAGAAACCTCTTATGGCGAAATCAGGAGTTTTATTGCACAAGATCCACCCTGTGGTGAATTGACGATAATGGTCAATCATGTGGCCGGCAATGTGTCCCCGGTGACCAAAACGGTGACTTATGGCACAGTGACCAACATACCGGGCGAGACATCCAAATGCTGGATCACCCGGAACCTGGGGGCCGACCGGCAGGCCACCTCGGTGAGTGAGGCCGCGGAAGCCCCGGCGGGCTGGTACTGGCAGTTCAACCGCAAGCAAGGGTACAAGCACGACGGTTCCGCAGTGACGCCGGCATGGACCATCACCAGCATTACTGAAAATTCCGACTGGCAGGCGGCAAACGATCCCTGCGCCATTGAGCTGGGCAGCGGGTGGCGGATACCGACTTACACTGAGTGGAACAATGTGGACAATGCCGGGAACTGGAGCAGCTGGAACGGCCCATGGAATTCGGTTTTGAAACTCCATGCGGCCGGGTACCTCAGCCTCAGCGACGGCTCGCTGTACGGCAGGGGCTCTTACGGCTACTATTGGAGCAGTACTCAGTACGCTAATTCCAACGGCCGGAGCCTGGGCTTCAGTAGCAGCGATTGCAGCATGTACTACGGCAATAAGGCGTACGGGAGTACCCTCCGCTGTCTCCGAGACTGACTATTTGATTGATTTGATTTATTTGACAATTTGCCGCCGGAGGCGGAAAAATTTTGAAAAATGGATGTTACTGAGATCATTGCACGTTCAAAAGAGGATAAAACAATTCTGATCATTCAGGAGGCGCTTTTTTGCAAGGTGTACGAAGAAAGCGCCTGGAGATTCGTGCATTGGCTCAGGCCCTACAAAGCAATAAAGAAGTTTGTTAAAAAACTGAACCAGGAAATCGTTTCCATTGGTTTTCCGAAAAAAGCGCTCGATACCATTAAACAGGAGGCCAGGGAAAAGGGATTTCAAATAGTAGTTGAAGAAAATAACTTTCTTGTTTTATCTGTTGCCAATGAACCGGATCGTGCATTTAATGAATGGAAAAATAATATAAAACTGAAGGAACATGAAACTGATGGCGCGGTAGTGATCGACGATACATCACAACCGCAGGATTTATGGGATATTGTTCATGAGCTGGCTACTTTTTCGATCATGAACAGTACGCCTATGCAAAGCGTACAGTTCCTGGCAGACCTTCAGGAAAAAGCAAAAAGTGTAAGGAAAATGCCGGAGTGAACGTGGTTAAGGCTGCGTTCAGCGTGCATCTGCAAAGTCTGGTTGCCCACTTACGGAGTAAATGCCTTAAATATATAATAAGGTATCTGTTAGCTAAAAAAGATGATGAGCTGTCTGGTCCATCTTACAACTTGTCACATTTCAAGAGGCAACTGTTTTAAGCTTGTTGCGGCCGGGAACCTCAACAACAGCGACGGCTCGCTGAACAACAGGGGCTCAAACGGCAACTATTGGAGCAGTACACAGAACGATAATTCCAACGGCCGGAACCTGAACTTCAATAGCAGCAATTGCAACATGAACAACAACAATAAGGCAAACGGAAGAACACTCCGCTGTCTCCGAGACTTTGTCCTTGCCAGGGTCCCCGGCGGCTTGCCCCGGGGGCCTTTTTAACAAATATAACATGGCGCTATACTCTGAACTGCCCGTCTATAAAAGATCTTACGATCTGTTAATGGAAATTGTCAGCCTGTCAAAAATCCTCCGAAAAGAAATGAACCAGCTTACCATCGATCTTTTCAAAGCTTATTTCATAGCCAGGCGAAATAAAAGAAATACGTTTAACCAGCTAAAGTTCGAGTTCAGATTTGAGAAGAATCTGCTGGAATTATCCGAAGAAATCCTTGAAAGGAAATATAAGCCAAGACCTGAAATTGCATTCATTATCAATAAGCCCGTCAAACGCGAAATTTTTGCCGCCGATTTCCGCGACCGGATCGTGCATCATCTTTTATTCGGCTACCTGAATCCAATCGTTGAGAAATATCTGATCCATGATTGCTATTCTAGTCGGAAAGGAAAGGGAACTCATTATGGGATCATGAGAATAAACAGTTTCGTCAGGGCTTGTTCTTCAAACTATAAAAACGCTGCCTATATTCTGAAACTGGATATCAAGGGCTATTTTATGAGTATCTGTAGACCGCTCCTATACAATAAAATAAAAGCAATCATCCAGAAAGAAAAAACAAAGAACAAGCTACTGGCTTTTGATGAAGATGTGTTCTGGTAGGGGAATTTTATTCAAACGGTGAATGCATCAGTGAATCAAATTGAAAACGAACAAGTTGTAGAAAAGAGAATGATCAAAGATATTATCGCCAGGATGAATTCATACCTGGGATTGATACAGCACCGGGACACGCATCGTCTCAGGGAGAAATATGGCAGGCGTTTTTCTGAAGGCAAAGCCAAGGCATATTTTTGCGTGAATGAGAGCTATACTAAACTAAAAACAAGAAGGCGAAATATTTTTTCTTAAATTATTATCATATATTTACCAATTAATACAAAATATACTTGTTTTTTTGGTATTACTGGTGTAAATTTGCAAAACGTTTTTTATTTTGGAGGTAGCATTTGCAAATAAGGAGTTAATTAAGCTTTATGAAACAGGGCATGCAAGGAAACTGAAATTGCCTGATCATATAATAGAAAAATACTTTGCCACGATCCAGAAAATTGAAGCTGCGACAAGCATTTATGATCTGTCTGCCGACATCGGATTAAACTTCAAACGCATCAAAGGTTATGAAAATCAATGGTCGATGAGGCTTTCAGGCAAGTACAGGCTTCAAATGGAAATACAATGGCAGGATGAGAAACAGACAATTGGCACATTTAACCTGACAGATATCACCAATCATTATGGTGACTAAAACCCCTGAAATATGGAAACAACGCAAACATTAAGGGCCGCCAGGAAATTCGGGCCCGGTTATTTCATCCGGGAACAGATGGAGTTAAGGGAATGGACACAGGAAGATCTTGCCGAAGTGATGGGGATCACCTTGAAACATATCAACAAGATCCTCCAGGATAAGCAACCCATTACACTGGAAACCGCCCGTATTCTTTCCGAGGTGTTCAACACCTCCGCCCAATACTGGATGAACCTTGACACGGCGTACAGGCTATGGAAAGAGCAGGAAAAATCAGAAAAAGAGATTGAGGCCGATATTAAATCGATGATTTACGAACGTATGCCGGTCAGGGACATGGTCAGGAAAGGCTGGATTCCTCCTTTTTCCAGCACACAAGAACTGAAAGCAGAAACACTGCGCTTCTGGGGTTGGGGAACACTTGACTTTTCCAAACTTGACCGACAAAACATTCCTTGCTATACCCGCAAATCGACTGCTTATCATCAGTTTAACGCCTCCTATGCCCTCACATGGTACCAAATGGCAAGAAACATTGCAGAATCCACCCCGAGAAGAGCATACAGTAAAACCAGGTTGATGGATCTGTATGAACAATTGCACCGGTTCACCACGGATCAATACGGGATCCCACAATTTCTTGCAGAGCTGGAACAATGCGGTGTGGTTTTCTTTGTCCTGCCCCATTTGCAAAAGACTTACTTGGATGGCGCTGCTTTTCTCTCCGGGGAAAATCCTGTAATTGTCTATACCGGGCGATATAAGCGGATTGATAATTTCTGGTTTACTGTGGCCCATGAAATTGCTCATGTATTAAAACACCTGAATGCAAAATCCCCGTTCATACTGGATGATCTGAAAGACGGTGAGCAGAACGAAATTGAAGAAGAAGCCAATGCAATGGCTGCAGAAAAACTGAGGCACGATGAAATTACAAAGTTTCTTGATCCTTACCTTAACTATTTGAGTGCAAGCCGGGTGGAGGAATGTGCAGCGAGGTATGAAGTGCATCCCTCCATAATTATCGGCAAACTGACCCATGACAAGAAATTGTCTTATAAAAATATATATCTCTATAATGAAGATGTATTGGCATTGATTCCGGGGAAATACCGGTTATAAAAAAATAAGTCCGCAGGTGCACTGATCCCGATTTTACACCAGGAAACGACATGGAGTCGACGTTCATGCAAAGCAGACTTAAAAATAATAGAAACGCCGCTTTTCAGCGGCGTCGGTCCAAAGATGCTATCTTTGGAGCTGTTCTGGTTTTGCAAAGATAAAAATATTTTCATCAAAATCAAGTGTTTTAAGAAAAAAAATACTTTATGCCAGAAAGAACGAATATATATATTGATGGTTTTAATTTGTATTTTGGAATCAAGGATAGCGGTTGGAATGATACTTTATGGCTGGATCTTCATTCATTTTCAACATCTTTTATTAAGATTGACCAACAACTAAATCAAGTCAAATATTTTACCTCCCGAGTAAGAAATAACCCTCCGAAAGAAAAAAGACAAGGAATTTTTCTGGAAGCAATTGACACTCTTGATCGCATAGCTATTTTTTATGGGCATTACCAGTTACGTACAGAAAGTTGCCGCAAATGTGGGCATACCTATCAGTATAGCAATGAAAAAATGACTGATGTAAATATTGCTGTCGAATTGTTGTGTGATGCTTTTAATAATCAATTTGATACTGCAATTCTTATTTCGGGTGACAGCGATCTTGTTCCTCCAATTAAAGCGGTTAAGTCCATTTTCCCTGAAAAAAGAATAATTGTTGCCTTTCCACCTAATAGGTTCAACAATATCATGAAATTAAACGCTGATGGTATTATATATATTAACAGGTCAAGATTAATTAATAGTCAAATGCCTGAAATAGTTATTAAACCGGATGGATTTGAATTAAAAAGACCTGAAACCTGGAAATGAATATGGCATAATAAGCTGTTTTATAGGAAGATAGCACGATAATAATAGAAAATGATTAAGAAGGAATCACAATTAAAGATGCTTCCGCATTCTCAGGTAAAAGAATTAAGATAAAACTCAAATAACGATGTCCCAATCCAAAATAGAATGGACCGAGATGACCTGGAATCCGGTTACCGGCTGTACGAAAGTCTCATCCGGATGCAGGAATTGTTATGCCGAAGTGATGTCAAGAAGGTTGCAGGCAATGGGCCAGGAGAAATATAAAAATGGCTTTAAGCTCACTTTACATCCCGAAATATTATCTGAGCCCTATACCTGGAAGAGGTCGAAGGTCGTTTTCGTCAATTCCATGAGTGACCTGTTCCATCAAAGCGTTCCTATACAATATGTTCAGCAGGTATTTGATGTTATGAATGACAATCCGCATCATCTTTTTCAGGTTCTTACAAAACGAGCCGAAAGGATGCACTATTATGACGAAAAAGGATTGCTGAAGTGGAGCCATAACATCTGGATGGGTGTTTCTGTGGAAGATAAAAACAATGCGTTCAGGATAGATCTGCTCCGAAAAACAAAAGCAAGGGTGAAGTTTCTTTCCTGTGAACCGTTGATTGGCCCGTTGAACGACCTGAATCTTGACAATATTGACTGGGTTATCGTAGGCGGAGAAAGTGGCCCGAAAGCAAGGCCTATGGAACCGGAGTGGGCCATTGACATCATGGAGCAATGTCATCGGGCAGACGTAAAGTTTTTCTTCAAGCAATGGGGAGGGTTCAATAAGAAAAAGGCAGGCAGAGTGCTTAATGGCAATGTTTATGATGAAATGCCGGAGTTTATTGTGGTTTGAAGCACGATGAATGATGAATGATGAATGATGAATGATGAATGATGAATGATGAATGATGAATGATGAATGATGAATGATGAATGATGAATGATGAATGATGAATGATGAATGATGAATGATGAATGATGAATGAAAGCGGTAATATTGTTTAAATAAATTTCTGGAGGGTTTGTTATGGCATCGGGGAGAAAAAATATTATTCGGGAGAAATCATTTTTATTCGCCATCCAAATTGTGAATTTGTATAAATATCTTTCGAACGAAAAAAGAGAATATGTGATGAGCAGGCAGTTATTGAAAGCTGGCACATCAATTGGCGCCAATGTCAGGGAAGCGGATAATGCTGAAAGTAAAGCTGATTTTATCCATAAAATGGGAATCGCTCAGAAAGAAGCAGATGAAACGCTTTACTGGCTTGAATTACTTAGTGCCACTGATTTCATTTCAAGAGAAGACTTTGAATCCCTGAATTTCTCTGCTGAGGAAATATTCAAGATCATACGGTCAATCATTCTCACTGCAAAAGAAAATGGGCCCTTAAAGAGCAAGAGCTAATATCCAATTGAAATACTTGGAAATCATATTATTATTGAAAAAGGGAAGTTGCCCTCATCACTGCAAAGTGGAAAAAGTGATCAATTTTCAATTCCTTATGTTGATATAAAGGCCTTCGAAAAAGGAATTATCGAAAGATACACGGATGGGAGTAAAGCAGTCATCTGCCAGGACGGTGATATTTTAATTGTATGGGACGGGGCAAGATGCGGTTTCACAGGAAGAGCCATCCATGGCGCAATTGGCAGTACCCTTGCCAGAATAACGCCAAAGCCTGGCCTGGATAAAGATTATCTGTATTATTTCCTGAAATCTCAATACCAAAGGTTCAATACCAATGTAAAAGGAATGGGCATCCCCCACCTCAACCCATTCATCATTCATCACTCATCATTCATCATTCCCCCTCTCCCCGAACAGCACCGCATCGTAGAAAGGATCGAAGAACTATTCAGCGAGCTGGACAACGGCCTCGCCAGCCTGAAGCAAGCCAAAGAGCAACTCAAGGTATACCGCCAGAGCGTTTTGAAATGGGCGTTCGAGGGGCGGCTGACGAATAGAAGCAAAGATTGGGCTTCTATCAAATTAGGAAAGGTTGCTTATGCCGTTGATCCTCAGCCAAGCCATAGAACACCTCCTGTCGTTGATAATGGAATTCCTTATGTTAGCATTAAGGATTTTGATCACAAGAACGGCAAGATTGACTTTGTTAATGCCAGAAAAGTATCTCCAGATATTTTAAGAGAGCACTGTGAAAGATACCAGTTAAAAGAAGGAGACTTTGTTATAGGGAAAATTGGTACAATCGGTAAGCCAATCAAGGTTATCTTACCACAAGTCTATACATTATCCGCGAACATAGTATTGATACAACCTATCAATATCAACTCATCTTTCCTTTATTATTTCTTCCAGTCAAATATTATCGAGAAGGAATTTTTATCCGGTAAGAAAGCGACAACTCAAGCAGCATACGGTATACAAAAAGTTAGGGAATTGAAAAATCAAAATTCCTACGCTAAGTGATCAGTTAAAAATAGTTCAAGAAATCGAATCCCGCTTCTCCCTTGCTGACCAGATGGAGCAGAGCATTGATGAGAGTTTGCAGCAAGCGGAGGCGTTACGGCAGTCGATTTTGAAGAGTGCGTTTGAGGGGAGGCTTGTTTGAGAAATGTTGAGTCCCCTCCGAAAAGTCAAATTTTGAAATATGCCACTAAAACACCAAAACACCAAATAACACAAAATTCAGATAATCAAGAAAATACTTTTAGTGAATTTTAGTGCTTTTGTGATTTTGTGGCAAATGAGGGGTTTTCGGAGTGAGTTCAATTTTGAATTTTGAATGAAATGAATGATTCGAATATGGCATAATTGAGGGTGTAAATGAGGGTGTAAATGAAGGTGTAAATGAAGGTGAAAAATCTGTGAAAATCCGTTGCATCCGCGTTTATCCGTGTTCTGTTAAAATAATACGTTAATAATGAGAGGTATATGAACACCACATCGATAGTATCCAAAGTCTGGTCTTACTGTAACGTCCTGCGCGATGATGGCGTAAGCTACGGCGATTACCTGGAACAGCTTACCTTCCTCCTCTTCCTGAAGATGGCGGATGAATACGGCAAGCCTCCATACAACCGAGGGATTTCTATACCGGCAGATTACAACTGGGAAAGCCTCAGTTCAAAAAGAGGGGCTGAGCTGGAAATGCATTATTCCACGCTGCTTAGAGAGCTGGGACAGAAATCAGGCATGCTCGGCGCCATCTTCTCCAAAGCGCAGAACAAGATCCAGTACCCGGCCAAGCTGTATAAGGTCATCCAGATGATCGACGAAGAGACCTGGGTGATGGTTGGCGCCGACGTAAAGGGGGAAATCTAGGAAGGACTGTTGGAGAA
>JAHYJL010000031.1 GCA_019429045.1 Bacteroidales bacterium | reverse complement strand
GAGGGGAGAAGGATTGCGGTTGATTTTGAGTGGCCTTTCGGTGAAAAAAAGCTGATCATTCATGAAAGCAACCTGGGGCTTAGAAAGCACGTCCTGTCGTGTGGCGACCTGAGTAAGGATTATGACGGTATTATCGTTTTGGAAGATGATCTCTATGTGGCACCGGTTTTTTATCAATATACCCTGCAGGCATATAATTATTATAAGGATGATCCTAAGATTGCCGGTATTTCTCTTTATTCCCATGCTTACAATGAAACAGCCCAGTTCCCTTTTATCCCTTTGAACGACGGTACTGATGTTTTTTTCTTTCAGTATGCTGCCTCATGGGGGCAGTGCTGGTCAAGGCAGCAATGGTCAAAGTTTCGCAGCTGGTATGATGAAGCGGGCTCCCGGGGGATCACCAAAAAATTACTGCCGCCAAACCTTCAGCTGTGGCCTGAGACATCCTGGAAGAAGTACTTCATTGAATACCTGGTCCGGAATGACCTGTATTTTGTATATCCGAGGATGTCGCTGACAACTGTTTTTGGAGATGAGGGAACCAATATCCGCCTGCGGGAAACCTTCCTGCAAGTGCCGTTGTTATTGGGTGAGCGGACGTTTATCTTTCATCATCTCCATGAATCGAATGCTGTTTATGATACCTGGTGTGAAATACTCCCTGACCGCCTGAAAAGGATCTGGAAAGAGGCCCCTGAAGAGGTTTTTGATGTTGATTTGTATGGGATGAAATCCAAAACTTCAACCAGATCAGATCTGTTGATTTCATCCAGGCATTGCCACACGCCGGAAAAGACCTTCGGACGTGAAATGAAGCCTCATGAAGCAAACCTGTTAAATAATGTTCCCGGGGATTATTTTTCTTTGGGAAAAAATGCAGATTTCAACGATCCGCCTTACCTGGTCAGGTTATTGAATTGCCATCAGAAAAGGGAATTGTCTTATTGGTATCCCATCCGGGAATACCATTTTGCCGGGAATAAATTGCTGACTACAAAGCGGACAAAAAAACCTTTCTTTGATATTGGTTTTATAGGAAGAAAATTCACCGTCATGCTCGCTTATGCATTCCGCTATTTTAGGAAAGGTTCATGACCTGTGCCGGTGAGGTTTCCATAAATCAAGTATGAAATAATATGTGAAGAGGAGGGCCATCAACCCCACCCCCTCCCAGGGCCTGACAATATGGAAATATTTTCCCTTATAGGCTTGTGTCCAGAAGGTGGTTTCGGGTGGTGTCCGGCTGATGGTAAACCATCGGGCCGGTTCCCCGCTACTGGCTGGATACCAGTGGATAAGGTCCGTGTACCAGGCAAAAGCATAAAAGATAGCCAGTGAAAATATGAAAATGAGGGTTACCCGGAGATGAATTTTCCGGGACAGGGATGGAGTCCCTTCTCCCGTGGCGAGATAGATTGTCACCACCGCCAGCCCGGCTCCCAGCAGGTTCAGCAATATATCATTCAGATCGAAGTACCCGAAGTTGGGGGTCAGGATGACATACTGGTAGGTCTCGTCGAGTACTCCCAGCAGGGTTGTCCAGAAAATGGTTGCGCCATAGCTTTTTAACAGTGGGAAAAGCAGTATGGCCAGGATGGCATACTGGAAAAAGTGGATGGCTTCAATGGAGTATGTCAAGCCATAGAAAAAGAAAATGGCTGTTAAAAGCAGGGTGGGCAAAAGAAAAACCAGGGCGGGTTTATAGTTTTTAAGCCGGATGATTTTCCGGACAATCCAGAAAAACCAGAGAGTAAAACCCAAAAGGGTGGCCAGGCTGAAAAACAGGTTGTAGCCTTCGATGGAAACCTTACGGCGCAGTTGGATGGCCAGCATGGTCACTTCATCGTGTAAACCGACAACGGCAAGAAAATAGGCGATTAAAAGGAGGATATTGATGGCGCGGTGGCGGTTCAGCCAGTGGATTATCTTTAGCATCGGGCAAAATTACGTTTTTGTATCGTTACACGATTATAATGTATTTTTACGGGGAATTAATCGGTGTATGAAGTTATCGGTTATTACCCCGTCTTATAACCAGGGCGCATTTATTGAGCAGACCGTTCGCATTGTGCTTGACCAGGGTCTGGAAGGATTGGAATATATTGTTGTCGATGGTGGTTCAGCGGATGAAACCCTCGAAATCCTTCGCCGGTATGAAGGACAGCTCATTTGGAGCAGCGGACGCGACAAAGGACTGGCAGATGCAGTGAATAAAGGGATTGGGATGGCCACCGGTGAGATCATCGGCTGGCTGAATTCCGATGATCTGTATTTGCCGGGCACGCTGCAGGCCGTAGCAGATTATTTCCAGGAGCACCCGGAATGCCGCTGGCTATTCGGAAAATGCAGGATCATCAACAGTGACGGACAGGAAAAGTGGAAGTGGATCACCCGTTATAAAAACCTGGGCTTGAAAAGATTCACTTATCATAAATTATTAAGGGAAAACTTCATTTCGCAACCTGCCGTTTTTTTCCGTAAAGATCTCTTTGAGGAAGCCGGGGCGCTTGATCTCAGCTTGAAGTACGCGATGGATTACGATTTGTGGCTCCGGTTTGCCGGAATCGCACAGCCGGGTTTTATCGATCGCGAACTTTCTGCTTTTCGCCGGCATGGCAGTTCGAAGAGTGAAACTGGTTTCATGGACCAGTTTTTCGAACAATATGAAGTAGCTAAAAGGTATGACCCTTCCTTATCCGACCGGCTCATCCACCGGTTCAACATCTCCAAGATCATCCTTTCTTATCGTATTCTGGGCCTTTTTTCCCGATTCTGACATTTCTATCCGGTTTTTCAGCAAGGCAATTTCCTGGGCCAGGATCTTGGTTTCTTCAGAATGCCTGGAGATGATGATAGAAAATTCGATGAGAATTAAGAAGATGGCCAGCATCAGGATCAGGAAAAGCGCTGCGGGCGGATAAGCAATACCCACAAGTTTGGCGAAATATTCCAGGCCGTCGCGCCAGATGGAAAAAAAGATGAATACGATGCTGGAAAAAAGCCAGAGCAGGGAATATTCTTCTTTGATCTTTTTTTTCCTGACCAGGTATAGAATATAAAGGAACAGGCCGAGGCTCACGGCGATGGCTATATACTGCGTCGTCTGTATATTTTGAGCTATTAAACTGACTTCTTTATTCATTACGGTAGGTTTTTGACCTGATGGAGGACATAAACATGGCCAGCATGACTTTTATCATATAATACGGGCCCTTGGAAAGTGGTATTGAGGAGACGCCTCCCTGGCGTTCGTGCATCTGTGTAAATGTCTCCCTGATCCTGAAGCCGTTTCTTCCAAGTAAGATGACCACCTCCGGCTCAGGATAGTCGCTGGGGTAATAATCGGCAAGGAATTTAATGGCTTTCCGGTTGTAGGCGCGAAAACCCGAAGTGTGATCAGTAATACGCTGGCGGATCAGCATAAAGGAGAACCATTCGAAGATCCTGATCCCGATCCGCCGGTAAACCGATGATTTGAAACCATCATGCTTCTCACTGAACCTGGAACCGATCGCTACATCGGCTTCGCCACTGATCACCAGGTCGAGAAGCTTGCGAATTTCTTCAGCGTTGTGCTGGCCATCGCCATCGAATTGCAGTGTAATATCATACCCGTTATCCCTGGCATAACGGAAACCGGTCTGCACGCATCCGCCGATCCCGAGGTTAAATGGAAGGTCGATGACAGCCGTTATCTTTCCGGTATCCCTGGCAAGCCGGCTGGTATTATCTTCTGAAGCATCATTTATTACGAGGATATCCCAGTCGCGGTTTTCATCATATAACCTGTGAATGACCCGGCTGATGTTCTCCGCCTCATTAAATGCAGGTACGATGATCAGAATCTTTTTCATTTTTGAAAAACTCAAAAGATCAGTTACAGTGCATCTTTAAATAAGAGTCGGCCATCCTGTAACCTTTGGAAGACGATATCTTCCAGTCGCTGCAGGCCCCTTCCAGGTCGCCCAGGCCGTTGAATTTGGCAAATCCGCGGTTAAAATAGGCCTGCCCGAAATTAGGATTGAACTGAATACTCAAGTTAAAATTATTGATCGCCTCTTCGATTTGATCCAGTTCTATCAGCGAAACGCCTTTCCCGTTGTAATAGAGATGATTTTTCGGATCGATCCGGATCGCCTGGTCGATATCCACAATCGCCCTCTGATGATCTTTCATGGCGGCATATGTCAACCCCCGGTTATAATAGGCCAGCGGATAGCCGGGATCTTTCTGTGTAGCGATGTTATAATCCTCAATGGCGGATTTATAGTCTCCTTTCCTCCGGAAGGCATTCCCCCGGTTATAATAAACAGAAGCAGAACTGGTTCCTGACTCTATTGCCTTGTCGTAGTTTTTGATGGCATCGGTTACCTTGTCTTCGGATGAAAGTGCAATGCCCCGGTTATAGTATGCCGTGCCATACCAGGGATCGAGCTGGATGGCTATATCATAATCCTGGATCGCCCCTTTGACGTCGCCCATCTCTTTTTTCAGGTTACCGCGGCCATTGTAAGCCAGGGGAAACCGGGGATTGTTCTCAATGGAGGTGTTGTAAGCGTTCATGGCATTCTCATTGTCCCGTTGCGATGTGTAATAAGATGCCAGCCAGTACCAGGATCTCTCCCTTTTTGGGGATTTCTTGACACTATCACTCCATAGCGTATAGGAATTCTCCCAGATGTTATTGCGGTGGATCGAGGCGCCGATATAGACAACAGTAAGAACTGAAAGGACAATCAGCGGGTAATTTTGCTTTTTAGGGCTCAGGTACTGGAAGGCCAGGTAGCTGATGGCAAAGCCGAAACCCATCACGGCAAGGTAGAGCCTGTGCTCGAAAATAACGTCCCGGATGGGGATGATGCTGGACTCTACCGAAAGGGTCAGGTAAAACCAGAAAATGGCAAAGGCAGGGATCATCTGCTTCTTTCTGATAAAGAAAATGGCCAGGCCGATGGTACCCAGGAGGAAGGCCAGACCAAGCAGCTCTTTATAGCCCCAAAGTAAAGTGGAGATCGTCCAGTAATAATCGAGGTGCTGGTTTACCGGCAGGAAAAGCAACTGCCAGTATTTCACCAGGACCCGGAACTGGGTAAAAAGGTATTCTGAACGGCTGATCCTGTCAAATTCTACCGGTAGTCCGACACGCATCAGGCCTGCAATGATCACAGCCGCAACAACGGCAGAAATGATCAGCAGGAATTTTTTATCGATTTTCATGGCCGGTGTCCGGATGAACATCACCTCCACCAGTATGAATGCCAGGGGAAAGGAGGCGGCATTTTGCTTGGAGAGTATTCCCAGGAACCCGGCCAGGAAAGCCCCGATATAGAAAGGATAAGGCACCCAGGGTTGAGCGCCTGTTTCTCCTATATGAGCCCTTCTTCCCTTGATATACAGCCAAACCGCAAATATGTAAAAGAACCCCGCCAGGACTGACATTCTTTGAATGATATACGTAACGGCCTGCGTCTGGATCGGGTGTGTGATAAAGATGAATGCTGTGAAAAGCGCAATCAGCACTTTGTTGTCACTCACTGTCTTGTTTTGTCGGAACATACCCAGTGAAAGGATCTGCAGACTGAGTAAAAAAACCATAAAACCGGCAAGGACATGCACAAGCAGGTTGAAAATATGATAGCCTGTCACATCCAGTTCGCCCAGCTTGTAATTCACAGCGAGCGTGAAAAATGACAAAGGCCGGTTTTCAAACACTTTCCAGTGAGATAAATTCAAAACGTTTTCCATCTTCTTGATCTTCTGCCCCTCCACAATATGGAAACCGTCGTCGAACTGGAATTCGTTGTTGAGCGAATTGGCATATGCGATAATCCCTATAATAGCGATGATGACAAATGCATATTTCCGGATCACTGGCTGTAGTGTTTTCATATAGACATAATAATATTACTGGCTAAGCTTATTTCCGCCGCTAAAAGTAAGAAAATTTATGCTGAAGAATTTCCGTTAATATCTGGACCAGGTTTTATAACGTGTTTTTTGTATCTCCAGGAGTACGTTATAGACTGATTTGGCCCAGTAATTGCGCCAACCAAAGCCTCCCGCCTTGCCTCTCATTTTATCGGTCAGGATGATTTCCCGGGTGCCAACGTCAAAGAAAGTCACCCACATATAGCCCATATCCTGGTCTTTATTGAAGCTTTCCATAACAAACACCAAACCGATCCCCTCCATATCTTCCAGGTCATAATCAGCGATTAATTCGGCAACCGTCTCTTTATCAAAATTGTAAACCGCGCCTGACTCAAGCACTAGCTGGTAAGGGTCAATATCCCTGTTCCTGGCGTGCATCATCTCCAGGTCGATATTGACGACTTTTTTGGAGAATGTCTTCCTCAGGTCGTATTTGTCGGGTTCATACTTAAACAGGTTATTGATTTCCCTGAAATAGATATCCTGGATCTGTGCGGGATTGGTGAAACCTTCCGGACCGATCAGTTTGATGTGGGTGAAATCGAGGCCAAACCATGTGATCTCGGGATAGCTGAAGATGTCGGAACGGGCATACTGCCCGTTCATCTGGCTGCATAAACCTACGGCCAGTAAAGCAATGATTAACAGTGACTTGGTTTTCATAATATAGCGTTTTAAGGTTAATATTAATTCCTCATCCAGATAACCGACGGGTTAACCCGTCAGTTAAAAACGTCCCGATAACCGACGGGTTAACCCGTCGGTTTAATTATTTCTCCGGTCAACAAATTTAATGAATTTTCTGCCTTGTTCAGGATTAATGACCCGTTCAATTTCTGCGATAGGTTCAAAAACTATCTGTGGCGCCACGCGGAGCTTTGCCCGGAAGTGGTCTTTGATCTGCTTTTCAAAGGTCTCGCTTTGCATCCGGCTGCCGATATGGATCAGTATCTCGTCGGTTCCGATAGCATTGGTGAACACTTCCACGTAGTAATTATGGATGTGTTCCGTATTATCGAGGATATCGTATAAGGCAGGCGGGTAGAGTGTTGTGCCTTTGTACTTGATCATCTGCTGTTTGCGCCCCAGCAACGGTCCGAGCCGCATGGTGGTCCGGCCGCAGGGGCAGGGTTCGGTGTAGTGGTAGCAGACATCGCCGGTCTTGAACCGGAGCAGTGGCATCCCTTCCACGCCAAGGGTTGTCACGGTGACTTCTCCCGGTTCATCGTCGGCTACCGGCCGGTCGTTGTCGTCGAGAAATTCGACGATGATCAGCTCCGGGTGGTGGTGCCCGCCGGTGCCATGGCGGCATTCGGTGAAGGCGGTTCCCATTTCGGTGGAGGCATAGGTGGAATAGAGGTGGATGTCCCATTTTTCCTTTATCTTCCGGCCGAGGGTGGTCAGCGAGAAATCAGGGTACCGGAGGGGTTCGCCGATACAGATGGCTTTCCGGATGCTGGAGGAGCGGTAGTCGATCCCTTTTTCTTCAGCGTATTCGATCAGCTTGAGGATGAAGGAGGGGACGGTGATGAAGGCGTTGGGCTGAAACCGGCGGATGGTGTCCCATTGCAGTTCGGGCATGCCGTTTCCCACGCGGATGATGCCCGCGCCCAGCTTCCTGACACCCAGGAAATAAGCCAATCCTGCCATGAAACGCCGGTCGATGGTGGTCATGAGCTGGTATGTGTCGTTCTCGTCGCCGTCGGCGCAATTGAACGAGATGGCCTCGTTGTACGCCAGCCGGTCGAGGTCGCGGTTGGTCATGGCAAAGGTCACCGGGTCGCCCAGGGTGCCTGATGTGGTAATATAATCGATGATCCTGTTGCGGGGGACGCAGATGAAATCCTCGTTGCGCTGCTGCAGGTCGGTTTTCGTAGTGACCGGAATATGGGCCAGGTCTTCGAGATGAGTGATTCCTGCAATGTCGGTTTGATGTTTATGGAAAAGTTCCCGGTAAAACGTCGATTTCTCCTCCAGGTAGTGAAGCTGTTCTCTGAGTTTCTCTTCCTGGAAGCGCTTGATTTCGGCAGCGGGCCTTGTTTCGATAAGGGGCAGCATCGTCAGAATTATTTATAGCACACGGATGACATGTATGTGACGGATCAAAATTAAACAATTATGGTGATTCGGGGAAATGAATGAAATGACCACCGCATGACCACCGTATGACCACCGTATGACAACTGTATGACACTCGCGCAGCGAGCCATCACTGCTTCACCGCTCTGACTGTTTCCAGTTCTTTTCCGTCAAGGGTCATGCGGATGAGGTAGATGCCGGAAGGGAGCGTTTGTCCGTTTTGGTCGCTGCCGTCCCAGTAGAAACTGCCCTTGTCGCCCGGGCTGGCCTGGCTGCTGACCAGCGTTTTGACCTTCAACCCCGAAAGATTATACACACTGATGTTCAACCGCCCTTTTTCCTTCATTTCATAAGAAATATAGGTTCCAAACCGGAAAGGATTCGGAGAAATTTCCAAAATCTTTGAACTTTGAACTTTGAACTTTGAATTTGGTACCGGAGGTACCCTAACCCAGGGTCCGTGCTCATAGGCGCCCATATCGACGCTTGCCCCCCAGACGCGTGGGTTGCCGGCCAGGTCGAATTCGGGCAGGGTGACGCCCGGGGGCAGGTCGAGGGTGCCGGCATCGATGCAGGGGGAACCGGGCAGCAGCGAATAGGGCCATGGCCCGGTGGTATCCCACATAGGATCGGCATCGATATTGGTGATATCATAATAGGCATAATTCCATGGGGTCAGTATCCTGATGCCATCCTCCCCCCCGGAGACCAGGGAATTGTAGATAAACAGGCTGCAATCTTCTCCCTCGAAGGCCCACATGTAAAGCTCTGCCGGGTAGTTACCGTACATAATGGAGTTATAAATATAAAGATCAGAGTTGTGGGCAACCCCGATATTCGCGCCTTGCGGGTTTTCAGAGGTGTTGTCGCCAAAGGTGCAGTTGATGGCGTAAGCTTTGCTGCCAAGACCCACACTCAGAGAGATGGAACCTGCCCCATTGGGATAGTTCTTAGCCCGGTTATCTTCAAAAAGGCAATTATACAGGTAACCGGTCATAAGACCTGGGATCGAAGTCTGCCCAAGAACTGCCAGTCCTCCCCCGAATCCTCCATCGGGATAATAATAATCCGGTTTGTTACCCTTGAAATGACAGTTATACAACCTCATGGTATCATAATAAGTTACCATTGAATTACCGTGACTAATTACAAGTGCTTTCCCCCCGACATTATTTGAAAAAACAACATCATGAAGGGAAAAATTATTTGAATTATGGATTGATCCGCAACTATTGACATAGCCGTAGTTATTTTGGAATAAAATATTCGATAAGGAGGAATTCCGGTTTTCGATCAGATCAATAGCGCCGTAACCAAATGGAAAGTATTCATATCCATTCATGATCGTGAGATCGCTGACCTGGTAATGATCGGCATAATAGATCCCTCTCAGTAAAAAGATCTCCTCCTCACCATCCAGGATTGTGTTGTCGCGGGATGCCCCTTTTATAGAGGCATGCGCTTTCAGGCTCAACGGGTACTTTTCCCCGGTTGAGGGGGCATAGGCGCCATCGGCAAGGTGAATGGTGTCGGGCGATACACTGTCGGAAGCCATCTTCAGCAGGGCAAAATAGATATTCATCAAAGGCTCTTCCGGGGTAAGCCCGCTGTTGTCATTGTCGCCCCAGGGAGCCACATAAAGATCTTCATTCACCTGTTCGATCTTTCCGGTGTTAATATTGTAAATAATATTATTGCCCGGATATCCCCATCCCGCCAGATGATACAGGTAGTAATAATCCGGATTGACCACAGTGAATGTATCGACAAACATATATACTGTGTCAGTCAGGCCTAATTTATAGAAATCCGTACCAATGCCGGCATAATTTAAATAGATGTTGCAAAGATTGAGAGTATCAAAGATTATTGTACTAAGAAGATTATATATACCTCCTCCCTTCATATAGGCATGATTTGACCTGACAGTAACCCCTGATAGATAAACCTGGGCATCCTGGCAATAAATACCACCTCCTGAACCTGTGACTTTATTATTCTGGACAATACAATCTTTGATAATAATTTGAAAAACATTTTTAATAGAAATACCTCCCCCGCTGATCGCTCCGTGGTAACTACCGCTGCCCTGCTCCAGTGTAAAGCCACAGACCGTCACACCGTTCAGACAATCGCGTATTCTTAAGCAACTTCCAGTGAAATTCCCATCTATCCTGGTCTGGCCGATATATGCGGGATCCCCTGTGGTAAGGGTCAGGCTGGCCAGGGTGATGTTTTTGTTATTGCACACAACATTTTCAAGATAGGTTCCGGGCCAGACCAGCACGGTATCTCCATCCTGGGATAGATTGACGCCATCCTGTATGGTGGCGGCATCACCGGTCCCATCCTGTGTGACCGTAATGATTTGTGAACGGCCCAGGGCAGGCGCCAGCAACAACAGTGCGCATATTTCGAATCTCTTCAGTGACATGATATGCCGTATAAATCATTTCATGAGCAACAATTTAGCCTGGCCCTGGAATTGTTCGCAACGGATATGGATCAGATACACACCCCTGGAGAGACACTGACCTTCAGCGCCGGGCAGGTTTATATTGATCCGGTGAAATCCGGCCTGCAAATAGCCTTGGGAAAAGGTATTCACCCTTCTGCCGAGCATATCGTAACATTCAATCACGGTAATTCCATTCACCGGCAGGATGAATTCCAGTGAAAAACGATCCGTTGCGGGATTCGGGCTGATCGTTACAGGAAGCCTGGCAGGGGGAAGGCTTTGGTTCTGCTGTTTTTCTTTCAGCGATATCAGGAAGACATCCCGCTTTTCCCCGGTATGGATCACCCGGCGATCCCATCGTGATGTTTCAGGATTTCTGACCAGGTAATCGGTGTGGGCCTTCCTGCCTGTCTTCAGGCTGTCATAATACAACTCAAAGCTAACTTCTCCGTTCATTCCATCGATGTAACCGGGCACCAGCACCAGGGTATCGCCTTCCATGACGGTGGTGGCCCCCACACAAGTATCGTTCACAAAAGCGCCGATCTCGGAAGGGAGTTGGGTAGTATCCAGTTCGACCAGATACGGGGTATATTCCGCCTGTTCAAAATATGAAAAATATTCCGCTTCCGGGCGTTCCTTGCCACCAATGGGATTGCCGTAGCGTTGCCATTGAAAATTGAATGTCCCGTTGTCATCGTGGGTTTTCAGGATAACCATATCGCCATATCTGAGCTGCACCTTGCCTTTATGGCACCCACAGAGCCAGTAATACGGAGGCTCCTGGCCGTCGGGTGGGTTTTCATATCCGTATTTTGCGCAGACCCAATTCTGATGGATGATGGAACGCAGTTCATCCAGCGCCGGGGAAGGGAAGGCATCGAAAGGAGACTGCTTTTCGTACAGCCAATAACCAGTCCAATTGTCATACTGACGGTAAATCTGTACTTCGGTGTCTGCCGGAAGAACCTCGCCAAAAAGGTGTATCCATTCTTTATCGGGTGTATTTTCCGGGTCGTAATATAACTGGAGTTTATAACCATATTTGCTATCAATGTTTGTTAGTGGTTGATCTCCAGGCCATTCAAGACCATTATATGTGCTCGCTACCAGGTCAGGTAGACCAGGAGGCAGGGTTTGCAAATAACTATTTTCTTCGTAATTTGATGGATCAATCTTCTCGCCTCCCAGCACATCATTCACGGTTGGGTTTTGCGGGGAGCGGTTCAGTCGTGGAAAGGACATCCAGGTTAACCTGGAAGGGTCGAGGGGAACGGTTTCATCGGCTTCAAATTCCATCCTGGTAACGCTGCTATGCGCCCCGTTCGGGAAGTATATGAATTTATTTACCGGGTCAATGTATGGCTTAGAGATGTTATAGAAATAATAATGGTGATCCGGATCATGGTCATATTCCGGATGGGATCCCCGGAAGGGGCAATCTACTGTAATAAACTCAATCGGATCCGCCCCGGGGTCAAACCAAATGATTTGAACAGGTGTATCGCCCAGTTTCGCATCATCGGTCTTACGGTACAAGTAAACTTTACTGTCATAAGGATTATACGTAATACCCGAAAACTGGCCGGGGAAGGATTGCAGTAATGTATAATTTATCTCATCATCAACATTGTCAATGGAATAAATTTTACATATTCTCTGGTTGGGGCAATCGTTAGTGAAAGTATCCTTTATGGCAAACATTTTATCGTGATAAGGGCTGTAGGTTATATCATTAAATGTTTCTGTTATTAGAACCTGATAAGCGTTTACAACAGGATCGAACTCATAGAATTGTTTGCCGATGATATACATCTTCTTGTTAAAAACAGTAGGAATCTGCGGGTATTCAGTTCCCGGGCAAATGACTTTGCCGGGGTAGAACAACGGGATATCGGTTGGTTTCTGGCCATTTTTAATGCCAATGAATTTTCCATTAGGAAAGTAAACATCAGTCGGCGGAGCGAAATTAAACATACTGTTTACCACCGTGTTATAAGGGTCGAGGGCTAATTCGGTCAGGTGAACGGTGACATACACTGTCTGGTTAAAAGAATTGTAACAGAAGTGGGCTGAATAACAATCAAATTCCTCTCCAGACGAAGATGGCATATTCACATCATAGGCATAGGCATTCAGCAAGGAATAGGCAGTGCCTGTGCCATTATCAAAGGCGCTCAGCTCAAATATCTTTGGCGGATTCAGATTATCCCGGTGCATATTCACCATCACATACAGTTTTCCTTCCGGCGAGATGAACATCTCCTTGGGATACTGGGCATTCACGTTGCCAAACACCAACCCGATGTCCTGAACGTGGGCATTGGTTGCGCCATCGATCACCCGGATAACGGCAGGGGAAGACTCAAAATCACCATATTCCGATACCAGGAAATGATTCATGAACGGGTTAAACACACAATCCCCGATGGATTTTTCAATGTTATTATCAGAAATTCCATCATGGTTTATGTTTAAGAAGGTATAACATGTCTGAGATTTACCGGGAAATGAAATCAGTAAAAAAAGGTAAATGAATAGTCCGCCAGAGACTATGCGGATTATTCTTCGAAGATGTAAATACATTCTTTCCATAATTTATCAATGTTGATTTTAGGTCTCATGAGATGGGCGGGGTAAATATACAACAGAATAGTGCCGAAAGTAAGAAAAAAATGCCGGTCATTTCTCATTTCGCAATGGCAAGGCACATTTCACAATAATTGGAAATGTCCATCAATGTCCACTTAATGTCGCGAGCGCAGCGAGCTAATGTCAATGAATGTCCACCGTATGACTTTCCCCCCTTTTTTCCGATTAATGAGCAGCAACCATTGTCCCTGCTGCAAAAGGCCGCCGTTGTAACTTTTTGCGGTTTTTCGGGTATAAAATATTTATTACTATCTGTTTAAAATGAAAAGATTTTACACTCTTCTCTTAATTGTTTTCAGCCTTGGTTTTCAGTCGTATTCCCAGATGTATATCCTCAACGAGGATTTCTCGGGGGCTACGGGGACTGCGCCGCCCGCCGGCTGGACCAACTATATGATCACCGGCACGGCCGATGACCTATGGCATTTCGACAACCCGGGCAACCGGCTGATCGATTTCCCTGTCATCGCCCCTTTTGCCATCTTCGACAGCGAAGAGATCTCCCCCGGGACGAGCCCGGAGGAGGCGGCTCTTGAAACACCGCTGTTTGACGCGTCCATCAGCAATTTTATCCTGCTGCACTTCCACCAGACATTCGATCCCGGCACCGGGGGAACGGCCCGAGTGGAAGCATACGACGGGGATAACTGGCAAATTGTCAAGACATACAACCTGGCCACACAAAATCCCTCATCCGAGATCGTTGATCTTTCGGCCGTTACAGGTGGCGTGACCAATGCCAGGCTGCGTTTTGTCTGGTCGGGGAATGGCAGCGGGTTCTGGGCTGTTGACAACATCAGGATCTATGCTTCGCAGCCGCTCGATTGCGGTGTGGTGTCCATCGACCATCCTACTTCTCCCGTGGCCGCCGGCGTGCAGGATGTCGAGATCACACTGGGCAACTTCGGCTATAACACCATCTCCTCAGCCACGATCCACTGGACTGCCAACGGCGTGGCACAGCCGTCATACAACTGGAACGGGAATATCGGTTTCGGACAGACAGCCGGCAATATCAGCATCGGGACATACAATTTCCAGGATGCTGTCTTGCTCAAGGTATGGCAAACCAACCCGAACGGCATGCCCGACCCGAACCCGTTCAACGATACGATCACCAAATACGTGCAGGTAGCGCTATGCGGGACCTACACCATCGGCGGCTCCAATCCCGATTTCGGGAGCTTGTCTGAAGCGGTGACAAGGCTGAATGCCGCCGGGATCACGTGCCCCGTCACATTCCTGGTAAGGGACGGCCTTTACTACGAACAGTTCATTCTGCGGAATATCCCGGGGGCATCTCCTGAAAACCGGGTCACATTCCGGTCGGAAAGCGGCGACAGCACCCAGGCGGTGGTCAGGATCGTGCCGGCCGCACTGAAATATGATCCCATGATCCTCATGGATGATGCGAACCATGTGACTTTCCGTCAACTGGGATTGCTCACGGGCGCCGCTTCGAACTTTAACAATTATGCAGTCATCGTTGACGGCGGGCATGATATCGTTTTTGAGCAGTGTTATTTCGAGATCCGCAACCAGTATGACGTCGGGTTGGTGGCCAGAAGCGGCACCAATGCACTTTCCATCCGAAACAACCGCTTCGAACCGGTGAGTCCCCGCATCACTGCTATCATCATATCGGGCAACACGACAAGGGAAGTAGAGATCATTGATAACCAGATCAAAGGAGGGGCTGAATGGGGCCAATCGACCATCATTGTCGAGAGTGGCGCCAAACTGGTCAACATCACAGGGAACTCCCTCTGGCAATGTTACCGGGCAATGTATATCAACTTTGCCGACAGCGTAACGGTCCGGATTAATGTCATCAGTGACGTGAATTTCGGCGTACATACCGATAACCAGAGCAAGAATATCGAAATATCAGGCAACCGGATCACCGGCGTAAAGCACCATCAGAATGTTCCCGACGGCACCAGCGGCATACTGATCAGCAAGACCCAGCGCGCCGATCTTTTCAACAATTTCATCCATACCACCGGCGACGGGCTGGTCAATGGCATCAGCCTGCAAACCGCTACATTATCCAGCGTGAATTTCAACAGCGTGAACGTCACCAACCAGGATGCGCAGGGCAGGAGCAAGGGGATCTACCTGAGGGAAAGCGTCGGCACAACGGCATGGAACAACATCTTCCATGTCAGATATGCCGGAATTCCCGTTTATTTTGAGACGAACACCCTGCCGGTCGACTTCGACCGCAACAACTATTTCAGTTTCGACCAGACCATCGGTTATTACAACGGCGTCCGGCACACCGACCTGGCCGCCTGGGTCAGTGCGGTGGGCACCGATCAGATGTCGATGTCGCACCGGCCATTTTATAGCTCCGACACCGATCTTTCGATGAACCAAATATTACTGAATAATGCAGGCGTGCCGATAGCGGGCATTGATCGCGATATTGACGGCACCTTGCGTCACCCATCCAATCCCGACCCGGGGGCGAAGGAATACGATCCCTGCGCCATTGACGCCGGTATCAACGGGCTCGTCAGTCCGCAGAACCCGCTGGCGGGAGGTGTGGAACAGGTGCGGGTGGTGCTGACCAACCAGGGAACGGCGGCGCTCACATCGGCAAAGATCAACTGGCAGGTGAACAGTGAGCTTCAGTTCCCGTACACCTGGTCGGGCAGCCTGGCCTCCGGCCAGAGCCAGGAAGTGGCCATCGGCAGTTACGACTTCCAGGCCGGGTTACTCTACACGCTGAAATTATGGACCAGCGAGCCCAACAATACTTCCGACTGCAACCATGCCAATGATACCATCACCACCGGAGAGCTTGCCGCGCCGCTATGCGGTACATATACCGTTGGCGGGGAAGCGCCCGATTTCATCTCCCTCTCACAGGCATCCTCGGTGCTCAACCTGGCCGGCATAGATTGCCCGGTCACTTTCCTGGTGCGCGATGGCCTCTATTATGAACAGTTCAACCTGAAAGTCATCCCCGGATCGTCCCTTGAAAATATGATCACATTTCGCTCCGAAAGTGGCGACAGCTCCAAGGCCATTATCCGGATCATCCCGGGGGCGTTGAAATTCGAAACGATGATCTATCTGCAAGGGACGCAGAATGTAATCTTTAAAGACCTCAGCTTTGTGACCGGGTCGAATGTCAGTTTCAACAACAACGCCCTGCTGATGGACGGCGTGCAGAACATAAGCTTTGAGAACTGTTATTTCGAGGCCCGTAAGGAGGCCGACCTGAGCATCGGCGTTCAGGAGGGCAGCAGCCAGGTACGGATCAGGGACAGCCGCTTCGAGGCTGTCGTCCCCAGGGCTTATGCCATATCTGTTGCAGGAGGCCAGACCCGCGATATCGAGATCACCGGCAATTCCATCAGGGGAGCATCCGACTGGAATTATTCAACGATTAAGATCGGGAAATTTGTCAGCAAAATCGATATTTCCGGGAACTATATCGAAAGAAGCTACCGGGCGGTGCATATCCTGCAGTCTGATAGTGTAACCATATCGGGCAACCGGTTTGATGATGTCAACCACGGGGTATATGCAGATGAATGGTCCAATTATATCACCATTTACGCCAATCGAATGACACGGGTGAAACACCATCCCGACAACCAGGAAGGCACGCACGGGATCTATGCCAATAATTCCACGCAGCTTGATATTTTCAATAATTACATTCATACGATGGGGCAGGGAATCGTTTCGGGGATCACGCTGCAGAAAATTACCGGCGCCAGGGTAAATTTCAACAGCGTGAATATCACCAACCAGGATTTTCACGCCAGGAGCAAGGGCATGCACCTGCTCACCAGCAGCCAGGTGGTAGTCCGGAATAATATCTTCAATGTGCGGTATGCCGGAACCCCATTGTATATCACTTCATTCACCCCGCCTTTCGACCTCAACCACAACAATTATTACAGTTTTGACGAGTCCATCGGGTTTTATAACGGCAATTTGTACACAGATCTGGGCGCCTGGCGGGATTCGCTGGGAATGGATGCCGGCTCGCGCTCAGTGAACCCGTTTTTCACCTCCGATACCGAATTGTCGATGAACCAGATCCTGCTGAACAACGCCGGTACACCGGTAGCGGGGATCATAAATGATATAGACGGTACGATTCGTCATCCCTCCACCCCTGATATCGGTGCGAAAGAATACACCCCATGCGCATCAGATGCCGGCATCAACGCCATTTTAGGCCCCGTCAACCCTTTGTCAGGCGGATCGGCACAACTCAGGGTGCGGCTCATCAACCAGGGGACCGCAGCTCTTACGGCGGTGAATATCAACTGGCAGGTGAACGGGCAACCGCAAACGCCTTTCCAGTGGACAGGCAACCTGGCATCAGGAGCCGCAACCGATATTTCTGCCGGCACGTTCGAGTATCAGCCGGGATTGCTTTATATCCTGAAATCCTGGACCAGCAATCCGAACGGTTCCGAAGATTGCAACCATGCCAACGATACATTGATCAGCCGCAAGCTGGCCGGTCCTCTGTGCGGTGTTTATACTATCGGCGGACAGGATCCCGATTTTGAGAATGTGGGTGATGCCGTTTCGGCTCTGAACCTGGCCGGGATCACCTGCCCCGTTACCTTTGTTATCCGGGATGGTATTTATTATGAACAGTTCAGGCTGAACCCCGTGGTGGGATCATCTGCCGAAAAACCGTTGAAATTCAAATCGGAAAGCGGTAACAATACCGATGCTGTGATACGGATCGCCCCGGAAGCCATCAAATTCGAGTCGATGATCAATCTTTACGGCGCCGGCCATATCACTTTCCAGGATCTGGGGTTGTATACCGGCGCCACGACCGGGACTGCCAACAATGCCGTGACGCTGGAAGGGGCGGAAGATATAGTTTTCGATGGGTGTTACTTTGAGGTAAGGAAGGAATCCGACCTGGCCCTTGTAATACAGGGGGGCAGCCGGAATGTGACTGTCAGACAGAGTGTTATCGACTGCATTGATTTCAGGGCGGGAGCGGTCAGCTTTGCCGGCGCCGGGACGCAGGATATTACCTTCACCGGTAATACCATACGCGGGCATGCCAACCGGGCGAATGTCCTGTTCAGGATCGGTAGCCAGACGCACCTCATCACATTGGAAGACAACCATATCAGCCGTTGCTACCGGGCAGTATACATGATTGGCGCCGACAGTATCCGTATCAGCCATAATTTCATCGACGATATGCACGAGGGAATTTATGTCGATAATAACTGCAATTACATCGAGATCATTGCCAACCGCTTCCTGAATGTCCGCAGCCATCAGAACTCACCGGAAGGTACCAATGGCGTTTTTGCAAGGAATACGAAAAAACTCGACCTAATCAATAATTTCGTCCACACCCGCGGAGAGGGGCCGGTGCATGGTTTTCAACTGCAAAGTATCGACACCCTCCGCCTGCATTACAACAGTGTCAACACAACCAATACCGACGCCCAGGGAAAGAGCAACGCAATAGTGATGAAAAGCTGCAATCTGGTCACAGGGCGTAACAATATCTTCCATGTTAAATCTATCGGAACCCCATTCAACATCGAGCAACAGGGGCTGGGATTCTCCCTGGATTACAACAATTACTCTCATCCGCAGGGGATGATCGGCAAAGTGGGCAGTCAGACCTATTCAGATCTATACCAGTGGGGTCAGCTTTTGAATGGCGATGCCAATTCCAAGACAGTTAACCCCTTCTTCAAAACCGATACCATACCACTCCCGTTCCAGCGGGCGCTGAACGGAGCGGGCATCCCGCTGGCCGGCATACTCTTCGACATCGACGGGAAACTGCGCTTCAGCCAGGCTCCCGATATCGGATGCCTGGAATTTTTTGTCGATTACGGCGTGCTGGAACTGCTCAGCCCTTCACTGGATTGCTATCATCCCGACGTCGACAGCGTGATCGTCTATATCCGGCAGTTCGGCGATGTGCCGTTTGCCGATCTGAAGGTCGCCTACCAGATGGATAACGGGCCGGTGCACATTGATACTATCCCCGGTCCGCTGTACGAAGACGTGATCCACACCTTCGGCACAACGGAGAATATTTCAACCTATGGAGATTACCTCTTCAAGATCTGGCTTATCAACACCCTTGATGATAATATCAATAACGACACCCTCAAGGCGATGCGGTATTCCAAACCGTCACCGGAAGTGTCGATGAGCTGGGACAATTTCTGTACCGGCTGGACCGTGCTATTCTCAGGTCAGGCCTCCGTTGTGTCGCCTTACACCATTGACGGGTACGAATGGTTGTTCGGGGATGGCGGCGTTTCTTATGAACAAAACCCGGTGCATGCCTATCAGGAGCCAGGGACCTATGATGTGGCATTAAGGGCTTACAGTAATGCAGGGTGCTACAGCGAGGTCATCCGCCAGGTCTATATCGATCCTGAATTCCTGGGGCTCTCTTCCAATTACAACATCATCCCGGAGACCTGCTATGGCGATGGGACCGGCAGTCTTGAGATCATGGCTTATGGCGGGTATCCTCCCTATACTTTCTATGTGAATGGATCAAAGATAGATGGCAACAACATTGCCGGTTTTCCGTCCGGCGTGCATGAAATCTATATCGTGGATTCGGAGAACTGCACATTCACCGATACCATTACCTCACTTCCAGCCGTTTACCTAGGCCCGCAGATCATCGCCGAACCTGTATCGGGGCATACCCCGCTGACGGTCCACTTCGATTTTACGGCCAACGACCCTGCCACATGGACCTGGTATTTTACACCCGCCGACTCCAGCGAAAGTAAAACGCCATCGTTTACTTTCACCGAATATGGCAACCACCAGGTGATCCTGGAGGTACGCTCGGGACATCCGCATTATTGCACCGAAACGGCTGTCATCGACATCTTCGTCGATATTATCGTATCGATCGAGGCCAATAACGTATTCACCCCCAATGGTGACGGGTACAACGATTATTTCGAGGTCCGGACAACCGGCATCAGGGATCTGAAAGTGAATATCTTCAACACGTGGGGCAACATTGTTTACCGCATCGAAGAGGTTGGGGAAAAATGGGATGGCAGGACAACCGGCGGCGCAAAAGCGCCCGATGGCACTTACTTCTATTATATCGAAGCCATAGGGTATGACGGAAAAACCTACACACGCCAGGGTAGCGTATTGCTCTTGCGGCATACCGCAGAAGCTTATCCCAACCCTGTCCGGGGCAAGCTGAAAATTTCCGCTTCCGGCCCGCTAAGCGCCCCTGTCAGTTACACGATATATTCCCTGTACGGACAAATCGTGGCTTCGGGCATGATCAATGATCCCGATAATATGATCCTCGACCTGACCGGGATGACCAACGGGATCTACTTCATCAGAATTTATGATGACAGGCAGAACTATTTTGTGAGAATCATTAAAAACTAAGCGATCGCAACGGAATGAAATATAATGTAAGAAAAATATGGCCGCTGTTCCTGGTGATGACCTTCCTTTCTGTAACGGTAGAAGCGCAGCATAAGGAGATGAAGCTGGCGCTGGCCGATTTCAACGACCTGCAGTATTTCAAGGCTGCGGAAAATTATCAGAAAGCGCTGGAAAAGATCGAAGATGACAAGCTGATGAAAGACCACGCGATTTTTATGCTGGGAGAGTGTTATCGTATGATGAACGACTTCGACAGGGCGGAGATATATTACCAGCAACTGGCCGACGGATACTATGGAGAAGGGAAGTCTGAATATTACCTGCGTTATGCCGATGTGCTACGGATGCAGGGCAAGACGGAAGAGGCGCGCGGGTTTTACCGCAAATACCTGAAAGCGGTGCCCCAGAACCATATGGGTAAAACGGGCCTGGCCTCATGCGACTGGATCGAATCGAACAAAGGCCGCCGGATGCAGGTCAATGTTTATCCCGTACAGGCAATCAATTCGGCAAATGATGATTTCGCCCCTGCCTTTTTCAGCAGCCATTTCGATAAAATGGTTTTCACCTCCAACAGGAGCGGGACGACCGGCAAGCATACCGATCAGTGGTACGGCCAGGCTTTTTCCGATCTCTTTGTCACCTCCCACTCCGGCAGCGGATGGCAAAATCCCGACCTTATGGACCAGACCGGGGTGATCAACACCGAGATACACGAGGGAACAGCTTCGTTCAACGGCGATTTCACAGCCATGTATTTCACCCGTTGTATCCGCAGCGATGCAAAGATGCAATACTGCCGGATTCTGAAAACGACGAAGGCCGGTGACACATGGACGGAGCCTGAAGTTGTTTTCGCCGATACTGCAGCCAATATGGGGCAACCCACTGTCAGTAAAGATGAGCTTACGATCTTTTTCTCTTCCGATATAAAAGGTGGGGAAGGCGGAAAGGATATCTGGATGGCCAGGCGGGCAAACCGTGAAGAGCCTTTTGGAAAACAGGCTCAACCCGGGCGCGGTATCAATACTCCTGGAAATGAGATGTTTCCTTATCTTTATAATGATACGGTGTTG
>JAHYJL010000030.1 GCA_019429045.1 Bacteroidales bacterium | reverse complement strand
CCTTAATGGGATCCCGGGTACCTGGATGCCGCCTATCATTAATACTGCAGAACCGGGCTCTTTCCAGTATACCTTTACGCCTGATGACCCTGATCAATGTTTTGTTCCTGTTGTAATCAATATCACTATTTTACCGGAGCTTGTACCTACATTCTACACCATCGGTCCTTTATGCCAATATGCCGTACCGCCAACTCTGCCTATAACATCGATCAATGGTATTTCCGGCAGCTGGGTTCCTTCCGCTATTAATACATCAGTTCCTGGTATGGCCACATATACATTTACTCCCAACCCCGGGCAATGTGCGGCCAGCGTGACTATGGATATCGTAATAGAAGAGGAAACTTCCCCTCAATTCAACCCTATCGGCCCGCTCTGCCAGTATAGTCTCTCACCTGCTTTACCCGACACCTCTCTCAATGGCATCACGGGAACCTGGAACCCATCAACGATTAATACCACTATTCCAGGGACCTTCCAGTTTATCTTTACACCTGATGATCCCGATCAGTGTGCCGTTCAGGCAACTTTGGAAATCATTATTGAACCGGAAATCATCCCTGTCTTTGACCTTATCGACCCACTTTGCCAGCATAGTATGCCGCCTGCATTACCAAACATTTCTACTAATGGTATCATCGGAATATGGAGCCCCCCGACGATTAATACCGCTATACCGGGTACCTTCCAGTATACTTTTATACCTGATGATACATATCAGTGCGCCATCAATATGATTTTAGAGATCACAATTGATTCTGAAGTCATTCCGGAATTTGACCCAGTCAGCCCAATGTGCCAGTATTCCATTACGCCTGTACTTAGCACGATATCTAACAATGGCATTACTGGTAATTGGGATCCGGCATTTATTGATACTTCCGTGCCGGGGACTATATACTGCATTTTTTCTCCGGATGAAGGACAATGTGCAATGGGTGTGACCATAGAAATAGAAATATATCCTTTACCTGATGCATTTGCAGGCAATGATCAAACCATCGCATATGGCACCAGTACTTTTATCGAAGATGCCTTGGCTTCAGGTGCCGAACCGCTGAACTTCAGCTGGGCACCTGCTGACTTGCTGGTAGATGCAACCGTATTGAATCCAACAACTATTAACCTTCAGGCTAGCACCACATTCTACCTTACTGTTACCGATGCCAACGGCTGCATTAACAGTGATGAAGTAACCATTGATCTATTTACTATTATACCTGAAACCCTGGAAGCGCTGACGGGACCAGGAAGCCACTGTTTAGGCAATGTAGTCATCATCCCCCTGGAAGTAAATCATTTCTCATCAGTGGCATCCTTTCAATTAATGCTGAGTTACAACAAAGATAATCTGATGTGCGATGGAATTATTAATGAAAATACACAATTGGCAGAACAACTTTTAGGTTGGGTGGATCAGCAGGCCGGTGAGATCACCTTGCAGTGGGAAGGAACGGTCCCGGTAACATTCGACCAAATTGAAACTATTGTTGAGTTTGTGTTTATTCTCACAAATCCAGGTTCGGGACAATTAAAATGGTATACAGGCCCACTGACTAGTTATTTTATCGACCAGGCTGGAAATTCTGTCCCGGTCGAGTTTTACGCCAGTGAAGTAACTATTTATGAACCTCCTGTCATTAGCCTGCCAGATACAATTGTCATTTATGAAGGACAGACGGTGGCTATCTTTGCTTCTGTGACTTCGTCAAATCCTCCCTTAAGCATACAATGGATATACCCGGACGGTAATATCTACACAACAGATCCATATTTCACCAGCGTGAACCTGGATGATGCAGGAATTTATACACTTCTTGCCGTTGATAATATGGGATGCGCTGACATCAAAGCTGTCAAACTGATTGTATTGGAGAAACAGGAAGACATCCCCACAATACAGCTTTTTATCCCAAATGCTTTCACACCTGATAACGACGGGTTAAACGACACCTTCATGGCTGTTCCTTCCAATGATAATATTACAGAATTTAAGATGCTGATTTACAATCGCTGGGGTGAAAAGCTATGGGAATCCGACGACATTAATATTGGCTGGGACGGCACGAAAAACGGCATTCTGTGCCCCGGTGATGTTTATGCTTACAAGATCATCTGGAAAGCAGCCGGTGTCCCGGGGGCAGAAACTGAACAAGTGGCAGCCGGAGTGGTAATATTACTGCAATAAAAAAGGGCGTCAAGCATTTGACACCTGCTTTTCGTTAAAGGTGTGAACTTACCTGAAAAAACTTAACACACATTTGTATCAGTGATCCCGGAGGGACTCGAACCCCCAACCCTCAGAACCGGAATCTGATGCTCTATCCATTGAGCCACGGGACCAAACTTAATGTTGAGTTTTGAGTGTTGAGTGCTGAGTTATTTAAATCTTAAACTCTGAACTCTGAACTCTGAACTCTGAACTCTGAACTCTGAACTCTGAACTCTGAACTATTTTACCCTGCAAAGTTAATCAAAAAGAGATTAATTGTACCTTTGCGCCATTATTTAATTGTCTAACTTAATCTGTAAATAAATGTCAGTCAAAGTATTGGATCATGTTAAGCCGGGGGTTGTCACCGGTGATGATGTTTCGAAGGTGTTTGAGATTGCCAGGGCCAATGAGTTTGCCTTACCGGCGGTGAACGTGGTAAGCTCCGACAGTGTTAATGCTGTGATGGAGGCGGCCAAAACGGTCAATTCCCCGGTGATCGTCCAGTTTTCCAGCGGGGGGGCCGCTTTTTATGCCGGGAAAGGCCTTTCCAATGAGAATGAGCGGGCAGCGCTTGCCGGATCGGTAACAGGCGCCCTGCACATTCACAAACTATCCGAATTGTATGGCATCCCGGTTATCCTGCACACCGACCACGCTGCCAGGAAACTCCTCCCCTGGATCGACGGGCTGCTGGCAGAAGGCGAAGAATATTACAGGAAATACGGCAAGCCGCTTTTCAGCTCCCATATGCTTGATCTTTCAGAAGAATCACTTGAGGAGAATATCGCCATCTGCAAGGAATACCTGGCGAGGATGTCGAAAATCGGGATGACACTCGAGATCGAACTCGGTGTCACCGGCGGTGAAGAAGACGGGGTGGATAATACGGGCATCGATAGCTCCAAGCTTTACACCCAGCCTGAGCATGTGGCATACGCTTACAGCGAACTGATGAAGATCAGCCCTCGTTTTACCATTGCAGCCTCTTTCGGCAATGTCCACGGTGTCTATAAACCGGGGAATGTGAAGCTGCAGCCTGTCATCCTGCATAATTCCCAGGCATATTTAGAACAGAAATTCAACACCGGCCCGAAACCGGTCAACTTTGTCTTTCATGGCGGGTCAGGCTCCTCCCGCGAAGAGATCCGCGAAGCGATCTCCTACGGCGTCATCAAAATGAACATCGACACCGATACGCAGTGGGCTTTCTGGGATGGCGTTCATAACTACTATAAAAAATACAAGGACTTTCTGCAGGGCCAGATCGGCAATCCCGAAGGGGAAGACAAACCGAACAAGAAATACTACGATCCTCGCAAATGGCTCCGTGAAGGGGAATCGGCCATGATCAGCCGGCTCAAGTTTGCTTTTGAGGACCTGAACTGCCTGAACAGAAACTAACGACTAACGACTATCGACTGGTTTCATCTGCCCAGCGACACCATCATATCCTTCGGATGGATGCTGAGGACAGGGATTGGTGAGTGATTGACCATTTGCTGAGCGTAGGGTCCGAGAATCAGATTCTTTGCTGTAGTTTCCTGCTCGGTCATGATCGAAATAAGGTTCGCATTCACGTTCAGGGCATATTCGATCGTTGCATCGGTCAGATTGTCGGCATTGACCGCCTCCAGTACATATTTAATATTCTCCTCTTCCAGGTGGGTGATCACCTGTTCAGAATAACTATCAATTCTCCTTACAATCGCTTGTACTTTAGATGTATAAACCCGGAGGATGTGGATTTCAGCATCAAATATTTTTGCCATGTATGCAGTAAACGGCACCTTCTGGCGGGTTTCCGGAGTGCTGTCGAGCGGCAGGATGATCTTTTCCAGGTGTCGGCTGACGCTCACCCCGCCCCGGATAGTGATCACCGGTTTGCCGGCAGCCGAAACAACCCGAAAGGCATTGCTGCCAATCCAGAACTCTTCAAAGCCTGAGGCTCCATGGGTCCCTACCATGACCAGGAAAACATCCTTGCGCTCAGCCTCTTTGATGATCTCCCGGTATATCTTGCCCTCCTTGATGAGATACAGGAGTTTTCGTTTTCCCATCAAGGGTTTATACTTTTCAACCACTTCCTCAAATTTATCCTTCACCATGTCGGATAAGGTCTGGGGGCCTTCCGTGAACATATCCCTGGTGCTCTCGGGTTTGATGACAAACATCATTTCAACGTCGGCATCCGCCTTAACGGCTATGGTAATGGCATGCTCCAGGGCATTGATGGAGCAGGTGGAAAAATCGACGGCTACTAGTACCTTTTTCATGATTTCAAATATTAATTTATAATGGGGAAATTTATTTCATCTCTGATTACCCAACCGTTGGGATAATCGTTCATGATCCTTTGCAGGAACTTTTCCGCTTCGAGGCGGTTTTTAAAGTCGCCCACCCTGACGCGGTAATTCGGTGATTTCCAGCTCACGTAGGCCTGTACTTCGGGATATTTTTTACTGAACTGCTCTTTTGCCTGCCAGGCCCTGTCGCTAGAATGGAGCCCCGAATCAAAGAAGATCTGGATACGGAAACCCGGGATGGCATTATGATCAGGGTTATCAAGCAATTTCAGACGGAGCTGTTCATAATGATACAGTACGGAATCTACCAAACTTTCCTGATAGACCTCCAGGCGGCCTTCCCGGCTTTGCTGACCAGGCAGATTCATGTTTAAGGCCAGCACTATTGCAATGATAATCGGTATTCTCGTCATCATGTTCTTAGTGTGATGGGTAGCAGCTCCTTCGCCCGCATGCTAAGTACCGGTATCGGCGAATGGTTCACCATCTGCTGGGCATATGGGCCCAGGAAAATATTGGCAGTGGTGGTCTCCTGTTCCGTCATGATGGCGATCAGGTCCGCGTCTACTTTCTCAGCATAATCGATCGTAGTCCGTGTGATATTTTCAGATTCTTTCGCTTCGGTGACATATTTTATATTTCTTTCACCGAGATAATCGGTAACCTGCTTTGCGTAATTATCGACCCTCCTATGCACCGATTTCAGTGTTGTGGAATAGAGGGAGAGGACATGTACTTCGGAGTAGCAGAGTTGTGCCAAATGAGCGGCTACCGGGATTTTTTGCCGCGTCTCCTGTGAGCTGTCGATCGGGATGACGATTTTCTTCACATCCTGCACTTTGGCGTCATGCCGCAGGGTAATCACCGGGCAGGGGGCGTTGGTAACGATCCGGTAGGCATTGCTGCCGATCCAGAATTCCTCGAACCCTGAAACGCCGTGGGTGCCGGCAATGATCAAATCGGCATTGACAGTCTTGGCTTGCTGGGCAAGTTCTATGTAAACCTTCCCCTTCCGGGTTTTAAAATCCAGCTTGCCGTTTTTCAATGACTTACTGTATTTTTTCTGAAGCTCCTTGAGCAGGGCGACATTTTCGTTTCGTTCCTCCTGAGCGAAACCTTCAAACACCACCTCCTCGCTGGTGGTATTGTCGACCCAAACCATCTGAAGATCGGCGCCGGCCTTGTTGGCAAAATGGATACCATAGGCCAGAGCATTGAGGCATGTTTTGGAAAAGTCGATAGCGACAATGATCTGTTTCATAACCTGGCAGGTTAAAATCAATTTGCAGTAAAGATAAGAAATTTTCAATTCCAACCAGCAGTGGAATAATTTCTACTTTTGTTGAACAAAGATGAAAGATGAACCAAAACCTTGATGCGACGGGTCAGTCATTCTCCCCTGCGGAGAAAGAGGCGGAGATGGCGTTACGGCCTTCCGATTTTTCAAATTTTGCCGGGCAGCAGAATGTCAAGGAAAACCTGAAGATTTTCGTAAAAGCGGCCCGGCAGCGGGGCGAAGCGCTCGACCATGTGCTGCTGCACGGCCCGCCGGGTTTGGGCAAAACCACGCTCTCCTACATCATCGCCAACGAATTAGGTGTCAACATAAGGCTCTCATCGGGACCGGTGCTCGACAAGCCGGGAGACCTGGCGGGGTTGCTCACCAACCTGGAGGCCAACGATGTGCTGTTCATCGACGAGATCCACCGGTTAAGTCCGGTAGTGGAAGAGTATCTCTATTCGGCCATGGAGGATTACCGGATCGATATCATGATCGAAACCGGTCCAAACGCCCGCAGCGTGCAGATCAAGCTGAACCCTTTCACACTGATCGGCGCCACCACCCGTTCGGGATTGCTCACTGCCCCGCTGCGCTCCCGGTTCGGCATCACTTCACGGTTATCCTACTACGATGCTGAGACCCTCGAGAGCATCCTGTACCGCTCGGCCAGGATATTGAATGTACCGTTGGATGCCGTTGCAGCCAAAGAGATCTCCCGGAGGAGCCGCGGCACGCCCCGCATCGCCAACCTGCTGCTGCGCAGGGTGCGCGACTTCGCACAGATCAAAGGCGATGGCACCATCAACATTAAAATAGCGCAGATCGCGCTTCAGGCACTGAATGTCGACCTGCACGGCCTGGACGAGATGGACAACCGCATCCTGAGCACCATCATCGAGAAATTCAAGGGCGGCCCGGTAGGGATCAGTACCATTGCCACCGCCGTGGGAGAAGAGGCCGGCACCATCGAAGAGGTTTACGAGCCCTTCCTCATCCAGGAGGGTTACCTGATGCGCACCCCGCGCGGCCGGGAGGTGACCGAACTGGCCTACCATCACCTGGGCAAGATCCTCCCCAACCGGCAGGATAAACTTTTCTGAACCCACACAGGGATGGAGTCCCTCTCCAAATATGAGCTCTCCGCCTGGATAAAGGACAAAGCCCTTTCTCTCGGGTTCCAGGCATGCGGTATCTCAGAAGTATGTCATCTTGAAGAAGATAGTAACAGGCTCAATCATTGGCTGCAACAGGGATTTCACGGGGAGATGGGCTACATGAAGCGGAACCGCGATAAACGGGCACAGCCGGGCTTGCTTGTACCGGGTGCCCGCTCGGTCATCTCAGTGCTGATGAATTACTTTCCGGAAAAAACACTGTCTGAAAAGGATAACTACAAAATAGCCAGGTATGCCTATGGTAGGGATTATCACCTGGTCATCAGAGATAAGCTGCACCTGCTGATGAAAGAGATGAAAAACAAGGCTGCCAATTTCACGGCACGGGTTTTCACCGATTCGGCGCCGGTATTCGACAAGGCCTGGGCCGAAAAGGCAGGCCTGGGTTGGATCGGCAAGAATACCTGCCTGATCCACCCGAGGCTTGGCTCTTATGTTTTCATCGGTGAAATTATAACCGACCTGGGGCTGGTATGCGACCAGACCCGTGTCAATGATCTGTGCGGCGGCTGCACCCGGTGCATCGATGCCTGCCCGACAGGCGCCATCATTGCTCCCAGGGAACTGGACGCACGGAAATGCATATCTTACCTGACGATTGAAAAGCGCGGAGAGATTGATTCACAGTTTCACGGCAAATTCGATAACTGGATCTTCGGGTGCGACATCTGCCAGGAGGTCTGCCCCTGGAACCGGAAGGTTTTGCCGCATAACGAACCGGCATTCATTTCTTCGGAGGCGCTGCTGTCGATGAACCGGGAGAAATGGGATAATCTTACCGAAGATGAATTTGATGAGCTGTTCAGGGATTCTGCGGTGCAGCGAACGGGGTTTGAAGGACTCAGGAGAAATATTGCTTTCGTGAGGAGGGTTGCTCTTTGTGTTTTACCTTTGTGTACTCTGTGAGAAAACAACCATGACCCTACGAAAAATATCGCTTCTGTTAACTATTGTCATGCTCTGCTTCAACCTGCATGGATCCAGCATTTTCTTCCAGCCCGATTCCATTCCTCCTCTGCCGCCGGGACAGGCTGTGATCCTTACTGGGCCATCACAGGCATGTACAGGCGACACCTGTATCTATGAAGCCGATGTGCCGGTGGCCTGTGTCTGCCAATGGGCGATCAACGGTGTGATTCAGCCTGATACAGTTTCTCCGCTGGTGCAGGTTTACACTTCCGCCGGGCTACAGACGGTAACCCTGGCATTTATCTGCAACGGCCAAACCTCTGATCCCGACACAGTTTTTACCGAGGTTAGCGGGACTCCATCCCAGCCGGCACCCATTTCCGGTCCTGTTACTGTCTGCGAATACACCACGCATACCTACACCACCGTTGTCGGCTCGTTCGATACCTGCCAGTGGAGCGTCAACGGGGTGATCCAGCCTGCCACAGGCCCGGAGATGACTTACAGTTTCGGTGGTGCCGGACAATATTCCATAGAAGTAATCTCATTCAATCCGTGTGGCATTTCACCTCCGCAAACACTTATAGTCACGGCCTCCGGAACGGCGCCCCCACCCCCGTCACCCATTCAGGGTCCCGGGGAATCATGCGAAACCTATCAGGAAACTTATACTACGACTGTAGGTCCCGGTGAAACCTGTGCCTGGTGGGTGGATGGGGTTCAGCAGGGTACCACACTTCCGGAACTCACGCTAACCTGGATCGAACGCGGTGATCATTTGATCGAGGCCAGGGCCGTCGGAGTTTGCGGAACGGGCAATCCTGTATTCAAGAATGTTTCTGTTCTTTACTTCCCGGAGGTTTTTCTCGGCAATGACACGATCATTTTGCAGGGACAAACCCTGCTGCTGGATGCCGGCAACCCCGGATCGGAATATCTCTGGTCAACAGGAAGTACAACGCAAACCATCATGGTAAGCGTTGCGGGAATTTATTGGGTGAATATTACGAACATATGCGGAACAGGTTATGATGAGATCGAGGTGTCGGTCATTGTGGGGGTTAATCATCATAATCTGGCAGAGTATTTCCGGATCGTTTCATACAACGGGAAACTGTATATCATCGATCCTCCTGAAAATATCCGAAGCATTGCGGTTTATGACATGGCAGGAAGTTGCATTTTCTTCGAGAAGGAGGTCGTCTCGCTGATGATTCCCCGAGGAGGTCTTTATATCGTAAAAATCGTCACAGATCAGCGGGCTTACTCCGGGAAAGTTTATATACATTGATTCTCACCAGGTATCCCTGAACTGGTAAGCGATACTCATCACCAGGCAGTCGTTGAACTGTCCGTAATTGCCCGGGAAGATCCTGAGCACATCTCCCGTGGCATTATCGCTACGAATGTTGAGCAAGGAATTATTGGTCCGCAGGTTGAACATCAGCCGCCTGGTGAGAGTGACATATATGCCGGCATTGATCTGAAATGTCACCCTGGCTGGCCTGATTCCCCCCTTTATCTCCTCAGTATTCTTCTCTTCATAATACCCCGTTAAGAAACCCAATGAAGGGCCAACTTCCAGTTTCAACCGTTCGTTGATAACATACTGGTAAAGCACCGGCATCTCGATATAATTCACCCGGAAAAGGTACTGGTCAAAATCGTCTTCTTCATAGTTCGGATTCTTCCGGCTCCCTTTCTGGAAATATTCCAGTTCAAGCTGAAAAATTGACCTTTTGCTGATCTGCAGGTTCACAAAGCCACCGGCATATATACCTGCTTTGTGAAACCCGCTGTAGGTATCCCCGGCAATCTGGGTGCCGGCCACCCCGGCCATGATGCCACCATTGAAAAACTGGCCTTTGACAGGACCAACAAGAAGAAAAAGAATCAATGAAAATATAAATAGTTTAAAGTTCTGCATGTTCAGTAATTCATATTTGCTGTCAAAGATCGTAAATTTAGACCTAACCCCGATAAAAAAACCAAACGGTCAAATGCAGCCATTTTTTTATGTAAATTCGTCCGCTGAGAAAGTCCGCTAATAAGCCAAATTTCATTTAACATGGAACCACAAAAGATCCTGCTGGTTGACGATGAACCTGATATCCTCGAATTTCTGGGCTACAACCTGCGCAAGGAGGGTTACCAGGTATTTACCTGCAATAACGGTAAAGACGCGCTGGCAAAGGCTAAAGATGTTTTGCCTCATCTGATCATCCTCGATGTGATGATGCCCGGGATGGATGGTATCGAAACCTGCCGTGAGATCAGGCAGATACCTGATTTACAGAGCGCTATCATTATTTTTCTGACGGCCCGGGGCGAAGATTACAGCCAGATCGCCGGATTCGATGCCGGGGCGGATGACTATGTGACTAAACCAATCAAGCCAAGAGTATTGGTCAGCCGCGTCAAAGCACTGCTAAGGAGGTACAAGGATAAAGAGCCGGAAGAATTGGATGGACAGGTTAAAACAATGAGAGAGTTCACCATTGACAGGGAAAAATATATTGTTATCAAAGAGGGCGCTGAGATCAGCTTGCCCAGGAAAGAGTTCGAGTTGCTGAGCCTGCTGGCATCGAAGCCCAACAAGGTGTTCACACGCGAGGAGATCCTGGCTACCATCTGGGGTAGCGATGTGATCGTAGGCGACCGCACCATTGATGTGCATGTGCGCAAGATCAGGGAAAAACTCAACACTATGAGTATCAAGACGATTAAAGGGGTCGGTTATAAATTCGAATCCTGATCCAGGATAGTCCAATGTCGTTTTCATCCCAACCCCAATGAATTACTCTGATCCGAAAATACTGGCCCTGGCGAATGCAGCCATTATCACTGCGTTCTTCGGACTGGTCTATATGCTTATCAGTCTGTTCATCGGAGAGCTGCGCCTGGCAGAAATATTGATCCTGGGAATCATCTTGTTCGTCTCCGCTTATCTGCTGTTCCGATTCACCCTGAGCCGGTTCATTTACGAAAAGATCCGCTTGATTTATAAAACGATCCACAACCTGAAAGTTTCGAAGGAACAGGACCGGAAAATCGATATCGACCGCAATACGCTGGAAGATGTCAACCGGCAGGTGCTGGAATGGGGAGAGAGGCAGCAGCAGGAGATTGCACAGTTGCGGGAATTGGCCCGTTATCGCCGCGAATTCCTCGGAAACGTGTCGCATGAGCTGAAGACTCCTATTTTTAACATCCAGGGCTATGTTTTGACCTTGCTTGACGGCGGGCTTGAGGATGAGACCATCAACCGGGAATACCTGCTGAAGACCGAGCAAAGCATCGAGCGGATGATCACTGTTGTGGAAGACCTTGAAGCCATTTCCAAGCTTGAGTCGGGTGAGTTAAAATTGCAGATGGTCCGGTTCGACCTGGTCGAACTAACAAAAGAAATTATTGATTTTCTGGATATTAAGACAAAAAAGAAAAAAGTCAGGATATTCCTGGAGAAAAATTACGACAAGCCCATTTTTGTCAATGCTGATAAGAAAGGCATCCGCCAGGTGCTGGTCAACCTGATCGACAACTCGATCAAATACGGATTGGAGCAGGGAGGGGAAACCAGGATCAGTTTTTTCGACATGGATGAACACATTCTCACCGAGGTGACCGATAACGGCCATGGGGTTGATCCGAAGGATATGCCCCGTTTATTTGAGCGTTTTTACCGGACCGACAAGGCGCGGTCGCGGGAGCAGGGCGGCAGCGGACTGGGACTGGCTATCGTCAAGCATATGATCGAAGCTCACGGCCAGGTGATCAATGTCCGCAGTACGGTTGGCGTCGGGACGACGTTTGCGTTTACGCTGCGGAAGGGGTGAGGGGCTGGTTCTTGGTTCTTGGTTCTTGGTTCTTGGTTTATTGTCCTATCGCCCGATCATTTCATTCTGTTTCTGATTTCACGGTATTTTGCGGGCCTGAAAATCTTTAGAAAAATTTTTGCCACAGCTATTGGCCCGCGATTGAGTATCAGCATCCTGAGTTGGTAAGGAAATTTGTCGACAAGGAGGGTCAGGAACGCCAGGGCATATGCCAGTATAATTCCCGGAGATGCAAGCAGATAAAGAGAGATGCCAAATCGATTGTATTGTCTCTGATAGCCTGCCTCTTCCGCAGTCCTGCCAACAGCCAGGTCGGCCAGCATGACCTCCTTTACTGATAATTTTTGCTTCCAGATTCCCGATCTGCTCTTGTTCACTTTATTAACCAGGTTGGCATGATATTTTGTGATGAACTCCTTCGGGTAAACCTTGAAAATCTCGTCTTCCTTCTTATAGAATTCAAGCATTTCAGGACGATAGACAATTCCAAGGAAAGCGCAGATGGTTTTCATCTCCTTTTCAGGATCATCCACCAGGTCTTCATAGCGGACCGTGATGTAACGGTCCGGATTTTTAAGGGATGCACGACGGACATTCTTATAAAACAATTTCCATTTCGTTGCTACCAGCGAGGGAACCGGAAGCTCAAAATCGACATCTTTCACAGAGACATAATTATCCCGGTAATCACGTAAGATCTGGATAAACTTTGCATCGGGGAATATCTTTAGCAAGCGTTCAGTATAAATAGTGTACCCTGGATTTTTATCACCAAACCAAAGCATCTCATCTTTTTCATAAAACGAGCGGTAATGATCATAAACTACTTTGCAAATCCTGCTGTAAGGTGCCTCACCAGTGAAGGAGATCAAATCATTCTTCAGTCCTTCCAGGTCGATCGTCCAGATATCAAAGCGCCATTGCTGTACCAGGTCATCATAAAAGCCTGCCAGATCCTTTTCAGACCAGCTTTTCTTCTTCCCGTATTTGGGGTAAAGATCCAAAATAAACTTACATTCCGGTGGTATCTGCACATTCGGGTGTGCATCAAAGAGCGTTCTGAGCAGGGTTGTCCCTGAGCGGGGCCTGCCGAGGATAAAGAAGAACGGCTTCTGATCTAATTTTTCCATTTATTGAACAGCTTGGAGATGATGCCGGTCATAGACAGGACATCCCCTTTTCTGAACCGGATTATTTCGAGGTAACCGCAACCGGTATGCCGGGCAAAGATAATCCAGTAACCGACGGCCCCAACGGCATAACTGATATTTGTAGCAATGGCCGCACCCAGGGCGCCATGAGGAGGAATGAGCAAGTAGTTCAATCCTATATTCAGTGCCAGCGCCGGTGCAAAGATATAAATGGAAAGTTGCGGTTTTCCCATGCCGGCCAGCTGCCCGCTCAGTATCCTGAAGATGATCATCAGGACAACCCCCGGCAGGATGACCTGAAGGAGCAGGACACTAGGAATGAATTTTTGTCCGAACACCAGCGGAATAAGCGGCGGGGCGGTAAAAAATATGATGACTGATAAGCAAACTGCCAGGATCATTGAAGCCCTTGCCAGGGATAGGGTTTTGGCGGTCATGGCATGCGGATCCCCGGTGTTGGCAGTGCGGCTGAAAAGGATAATGCTGATGGCCAGCGGGATCTGCCAAAGCTGTTCGGCAATATTCACGCCCAGGGAGTAGAGCCCTACTTCATGCAAATCCCTCATTCTTTCCAGCAGGATAATATCCAGTCTGAAATTCAACATAATAATGAAAAATGAGGCTGAATAAAGGATGCCCAACAGGAAGAGCTTTTTAATGATATTAAAGTCAAACCGGAAGGAGAGGCGATAGTGTTTAGAAAGTATGACAAATCCGTAGATGGCTATAGCTATATTGGCAACAAGGGCTGAGATCACCGCACCGATTACATCCAGTTTGAGCCCCCAGACCAATATGGCTGCCAGGGTGAGATTGATCAGGTTGATAGGCCAGTTCAGCTGGTTGGCTTTCCTGATCTCATCCTTGCCGATGAATATTCCGCCGATATACACCAGGGCAAGCCTGAATGGTATGACGGCCAGCACCAGCCCGATCAGCAACAAGGTGAAGCCAGGGTCGTCATAGACCCTGTAGGCCAGGAAACTCATGATGATCCCGGCAAATGACGAAATCAGGAAAAGTGAAAGGATGGCCGAAACAATGTCCTGTTCCGGAATTTTTTTCTGGCCGATCAGGTAGATGGCTGCACCCCGGATACCCAGGTTAGTAATCGAAACGACAATGAGGGGGATGACGATAAGCGAGGTAAAAAGTCCAAAGCCCGCCGGGCCCAGTTCGCGGGTCAGCAGGACCGAAAGCAGCAGGCCGCAGACAAGGGAAAAGACGTTGCTGTTGAATACGCCCACAACATCCTTGAGAAACTGTCTTTTCGCCATGCCTACCTTAAATGAATGAATGATCTAAGTTAATCCCACTAAAAATGCATCCGGATCCAGCGGGTCTTTACTGCCAAAAACGACATTATGCCGTTCGACATTTGACAGATAAGACCAGGCGGCCGCTCTTTTGCTTTTCGTCGCCTTCAGTGTTTGCAGCATCTTTTTCTGGATCACCCTATGGTCGTACATGATCTCCCAGTTTTTCCACATGGCTTCCATCATCGCTTCCGGGCTCATGGTCAGGGGTTTATGGATGACTTCCATGAAATGGTAGCGCTCCCAGTCGCCAGGGAAATTAGTAAACAGCAGCCGGTTTTCCCTTTGCAGGCGTTCAAAAAGGCCCGTTCCCGGCAGGGGAGTGACAATGGTAGCCTGCATCGCGTCCATCCTGGAGTTGATCGCGAACTGCGTGCGGTCCAACAAATCCTGCTCCGAATCGCTGTCGAGCCCGTAGATCAAAGCCCCCAGCACGCTGATGCCATACCGGTGGATCTTATCGAAAACCTCGTTATAGCTATCGATCCCCATCCGCAGGTTCAGCACTTTTTTGGCCTCTTCGAGCTGGCGCACCTTTTCCGATTCGATGCCGATGAGGATCATATGGCAACCGCTTTCAGCCATGTATTTGAGCACCTCCTCGTCATCGGCCACGTTCAGGGATGCCTGGCAATACCAGTCTTTCTTAATGCCCCTTTCGATCATGCCTTTAAAAAGCCTTTTGGCACGTTCCTTTGATTTTCTTGAATATCCGATGATGTTATCGTCGACAAAATAGATCCTGTTGTGGGAGATGGTTTCCAGCTCATCGAGTACTTCATCGACCGGCCTTTCGCGGTAATGACTGCCGTTGAAGGTGTGGACGGAGCAGAAGTCGCATTTCATCGGGCAGCCTCGGGTGGTCTGGATATTGGCGTATGTATAGCCCGGGTGAAAGAGATCGCGGCGCGGCAGGGGTGCGTTATCCATTGGCAACAGCTTGCCGTCGTATTGTTTTTGAAGCTTCCCCTGCTCAAAATCTGCGATCAGTTGTCCCCATACGCTTTCCGCTTCGCCGGTGACCACCGTGTGGACAAAGGAGGCGGCCTCTTCGGGCAGCATGGAAGCGTGTATCCCGCCGATCACCGCCGGGATTCCATTATCGCGGTAGATGCCAGCCAGCTCATATGCCCGGTTCACCGATGCCGTCATGGTCGTGATGCCAACCAGGTCGGCCGGACGGTAATAGAAGTCCTCGAAATTCTCATCCAGTATCTCCACTTCCCATTGCTGTGGAGTCAGGGCGGCAATGATCCCCAGCGCCAACGGCGGCGACATGGCATGCACGTCGACCAGCTCCTTTTTCTTGTACTGCGAAAATGGATTGATAAGAAGCAGTTTATACCGGGATGATGACATGGAGGCAAAGATAATTTATCTTTGCGATATGTTTTTCCCACTTTTCATTGCACGTCGTTATCTCATCGCGAAAAAATCGCATAACATTATCAATATCATTACCTTGATTTCAGTAATCGGGGTGATGATCGCAACGGGGGGGCTCATCATTGTGCTGTCGGTGTTCAACGGCTTCGAAGGGTTGGTCCTGGGGTTGTTCAATTCTTTCAATCCTGATCTGAAGGTGACGGTGGCTGAAGGCAAGACATTCACCCTTTCCCCGGAAGAAATGCAAAAAATCAAACAGTTACCTGGGATCAACTATGTGGTTGAGACGTTGGAGGAGACGGCCCTGGCGCGTTTCGGCGACCGGCAGCATATTGTGAAGATGAAGGGGGTGAGTGATGATTTTACAGAGATGACCCCGCTGGACGATTTTATGCTGAACGGTCATTACACTTTGGGCAGCGATCAGCGGCCCGCTTCGGTGATCGGCGCCGGGGTGGCCTATTACCTGGGCATTTACCCCGAGGAGTTCGCCGTCCCCATGTCGCTCTACCTGCCAAAGCGGACCCGCAAGGTGCTAACCGGCCTGCCCGACCAGACCTTTAACAACCGCCAGGTGCATGTCGCCGGCGTCTTTGCCATTCAGCAGGAATTCGACATGTCGCATGTCATTGTGCCGGTTGCCCTGGCGCGGGAACTGCTGGAATTTGAGGATGAGACCAGTGCCCTGGAGATCGGGTTGCAGCGCGGGACGAACATAGCCTTTGTTATAAAATCGCTGCAGAATATCCTGGGCAGCGGTTTCGTCATCAAAGACCGTTATGAACAACAGGTAACCCTTTACCGGGTGATGAAATCGGAAAAATGGGCGATCTATTTTATCCTCACTTTTATCCTGGTCATAGCCGCCTTCAACATGGTCGGCTCGCTATCCATGCTGATCATCGATAAAAAGAAAGATATTGCCGTCCTCTGGAGCCTGGGGGCCGGCAAACCGCTGATCAAAAGGATATTTTATGCCGAAGGGCTGCTGATATCCCTGTCGGGCGGCCTGTTAGGACTAATACTGGGCGGCCTGACAGCTATTTTGCAACAGGAATTCGGCTTGCTGAAGCTTGGCGGCGGAGAAGGCTCTTATATTGTCGATGCCTATCCGGTGCAGGTACAGCTTACCGACTTCCTGATGGTAATGGCTACCGTAATCCTGATCGGGCTGGCCACCACCTGGTACCCTGTGCGGCAAATCTCAAGAAAATATCTATCAGGGAGGATGAATTATCTGTTGATGAGATAAGCCCCAATAGAAAAATCTATACTTTTGCATGTTTTGATTCCATAAATTCTTTGCTTACAACATAACCGGAACTTTATGAATTTTTTTACCCGCCAGGAACAATTCATTGCCATATCAATTGCAATGCTGTTTAATGTTGCATCATTTGCCGCAAATCCCGTCAAACTGAATGAACATCACAATACTTTGAAGGTTGCCGAAAATACTGCCCAGGGGTTCAGGGTGACCATGCACTTTTCTGAGTTCACAACGTCAGACATTAAAACCGGACAGGGTATCTTTTCCCGGATAAACATCCCGGACTACGCCCGCAGCGGTGCATACGGCCACCCCGAAATACCGGTAAACAGCGAGCTGATCGAGATCCCGGCCAACGCTCACGTGGTTGTAAGGGTCATCCATTCATCGTTCAGGGAGTTCAACCTGAAAGATATCGGCATCAACCATCCCCTCTTCCCTAACCAGCCACCTATCCCCAAAACTGGCGAGCCGGTTGGCTTCGTATATGAAAAAGAGGCGTACCAGGTTGATGCTTTCCTGCCGGGAACCCTGGCAGAAGTGGAAACACTCGGCATGATGAGAAATGTGAACATCGGTCGCCTCGATATCTTCCCGGTGCAATACAATCCTTTGCAAGGGAAGGTCCGGATCTATGAGCAAGTTGAGCTGGAGATCGTTTTTGAAGGCGCCGATCCCGCTGCTTCAGATATGCAGAAGCAGGTCTACGGAAACCATTATTTCAATGCGATTTTCAACACGCTGATCAATTACCGGCAGCCAGAAAGTGCATCAAGGGAGAATTTCGCCAGATACCCGATCAAGTACGTTATCGTCTCCGACCGCATGTTTGAATCGACATTACAGCCCTTCATCGAATGGAAGACCCGCAAGGGTTTCACGGTGATCGAAGCTTATACCGACGACCCGGCTGTCGGCAGCACCACCACGCAGATCAAGAGCTATCTGCAAAATCTTTATACCAGCGCCACTCCTTATGATCCGGCGCCGACCTTCATCCTTTTCGTGGGCGATATTGCACAAATCCCCACCTGGAACGGCGTGGCCGCCGGGCATGTCACCGACATTTATTATTGCGAGTATACCAATGATTATTTCCCGGAGGTATTCTATGGGCGATTCTCTGCGCAAAATGTGGCGCAATTACAACCACAGATCGAAAAAACGCTCATGTACGAGCAATTTACCATGCCCGACCCCTCCTACCTGGACACTGTTGTTTTGGTTTCCGGAATGGATGGCACGTATGCCATCACCCATGGCAACGGGCAGATCAATTACGGTACCATCAACTACTTTAATGAAGACTACGGGATCTTTTCCCACACCTATCTTTACCCCTCTTCCGGCAGCAATGCGGCGAATATCCGCCAGAACATCAGCGACGGGGTGACTTTCGGCAACTACACAGCCCATTGCTCCCCCAGCGGCTGGGGTGATCCGAGCTTTACCACCAGCGACATCCCAGCTTTACAAAATGAGGGCAAATACGGCGTACTGGTTGGCAATTGCTGCTCTTCCAGCGAATACCAGCTGAGCGAGTGTTTCGGGGAAGCGTTGTTACGGGCAGTCAACAAAGGCGCGGTGGCTTACATCGGCGCATCCAACAGCACATATTGGGACGAGGATTACTACTTCGGTGTCGGCGTGGGTCAGATCGCCACCAATCCGCCACCTTATGAACAGACCTCCCTGGGCTTTTACGACCGGGCCTTCCACACACACGAAGAGCCGTTTGCAGACTGGTACACCACCACCGGCCAGATGATCTACGCCGGCAACCTGGCTGTCACCCAGGGTAAACCGGGCTCCGCCAGGTATTACTGGGAAGCGTATAACCTGCTGGGAGACCCTTCCCTGATGGTGTATTTCTCCCTTCCACCGGAACTGCCTGTGGCCTACGACCCGCTGATCCCGCTCGGGAGTCCTGCATTTACCGTCAATACCGTTCCTTATGCATATGCAGCACTGTCGTATGACAATGTGCTTTATGGTGCCGCGCTGGCCGACAGCAACGGGACAGCCGTGCTCGATGTTTCAGGGATAACCATACCCGGTATGGCCGATGTGGTCGTTACAGCCCAGAATTACCAACCATTCGAGGACCAGGTACTTATCGCCAATCCAGAAGGGCCCTACGTGCTCATGAACCAGTATATGCTCCATGACTATCCGGACACGAACGGATTGGTGGAACCGGGTGAAGAGGTAATGTTAGATATGGAGCTCAAAAACTGGGGCAATTCCGAAGCAACCAATGTTATCGCCACTCTGCAGACTGACGACATCTACATTTACATTCTCTGGGGTGAAAAGGTTTTCGGCGCTATTGCCGCCCAGGATTCAATCCTCCAGGAGGATGCATTTTCTTTCAATGTCGCCGGTTTTATACCCGATCAACACCTGGTGGCATTCCAGGTAGTTATCCATAACGACACCCGCGAAGTCTGGAACTCCTCTTTTAACGTGCGGCTGAATGCTCCTGTGATGACTATTGGCAGCCTGGTTATCGATGACTATGAAAGCGGCAACGGCAACGGCCGCCTCGACCCCGGTGAAACGGTCGACCTGCTGCTGAACTGCCATAACACCGGGCACTGTGATGCTTACGAGATTCTTACCATCTTACAGTCTAACAGTCCTTATATCACCATTCACAGCAACACGGTCACCTTCGATACGCTCCTCTGGAACGACATGCACCAGGCTACTTTCACCGTTACCCTGGCTGAGGAAATCGAAGCAGGAACTTCTATAGATCTTTCATTTTCAATGGCTTCCGGACCATATACGGATGCAGTGATATACTATCCGCAAGTAGGGCTTGTCATCGAGGATTTCGAGTCGGGCAACTTCGAGGCCTTCAACTGGTACACCGGGGGCAACCAACCCTGGCAGATCACGACCAGCGACGTTTTTGAAGGCATCTACTCCGCCAGGTCGGGAGCCATTGGCAACAACCAGACCTCGGAGCTGCTGATCGACATGGATGTGGCGATGAACGACAGCATTTCGTTCTACCGGAAGGTATCCTGTGAAGATGACCCCAACGGCACCGGCTACGACTGGCTGGGCTTTTACATCGACAATGTAATGCTGGCCAACTGGGACGGCGACCTTGACTGGGAGAGATTTTCATACCCGGTAACCGCAGGACAGCGCACGTTCAAGTGGGTTTACAGCAAGGATTATTCCGTCGCTTCGGGAATGGACGCTGCCTGGATCGACTTTATCGTTTTCCCAGGAATTGCCCCCGCCGTGTCCATAGACGAAAGCATTGTCACGCAAGGCATTTCCATGAATTTTCATCCCAACCCGGCACGTCAGCAAACGGCTGTCTACCTGCATCTGCCATCCCAGAGCAGGGTTTCGGTTACCTTGTTCGATCTCACCGGGAAAAGGGCAGGCGTACTGGTCGATGAGCAGCACTTCACTGAAGGCAGCCACCGGATCAGCATAGATACCTCCGGCCTTAGCGCAGGGATTTATTTCTGCGTATTGAAAACAGGTAATGAACAGATAACCAAAAAATTGATCATCACCCGGTAAATTGCTTATTTTCGCATTCAATAAATCACAACCGCATGAAAAAGTATTTCCTTTCCTTCGCCCTGTTACTTTCCGTCATGGTCATGATGGCCTCCAACGGGTTCCAGGTTGAATATTCACAGCCCCAGGGCGGAACGCATCAGTTGCATTTCACCCTTGGCGATTATGCCGTCACAGACGTTCTCCTGCAAGGAAACCTTTATTCCAGGATTGATTTTGAACGGCAGATTGTCACGCAGAAAAAGGGATTTGCAGAATTACCTTACCTGAATGCAACGGTGATGCTGGACCCTGTGAAAAATGTAACACTGGAAATCATCCCCGGCGATTACGTGGAAATTGCCCTCAGCCATCCCCTGCTGCCTTCCCGCGGTGTCATTTACCGGAGCCAGGATCCGGCAACGGTACCGTATGAGATTGATCCCAAATCGATAGCTGACAGATGGTATCCCTACGCCCTGGCCGAGAACACCGAGCCGTTCATACTGAGGGATATCCGTGGAACCAGCGTATATGTCTATCCTTTCCAGTACAATGCCGCCCGGCAAATCCTGAGGGTTTATACCAGCCTGATCGTCAGGCTTGTAGAAAACACCACCGCATCAATCAATCCTTTGTCAAAGGAGCCGGAAAGAATCCTGCGGGAAATGAACGGTATTTACCAGTCAGTCTTTATCAATTACACCTCATCCTCCAGATTTGACCTGACCATCGGCGAATTAGGCGATATCCTTGTGGTAACGACGGAAAGGGACGAATCCGCTATCCAGCCCTATGTCGACTGGAAGATGGAAAAAGGGTACAACGTATTCATTGAGGTGGTGCCTGTCAATACCGTGGTGAATCCCATTGTGCAAAGCGCATACAATGATAATAATGACATTTTGTATGTGTTGCTGGTAGGTGACTGGGCCGACCTGAAGTGCACAACCAATTCCTATGGGCGCCCGATGGATCCGCAGGTGGGCTGTGTCGTGGGTTCGGATGATTTTGCCGACATTGCCGTAGGAAGGATATCGGCGAATTCCCCCAATGATGTGACGATACAGGTCAACAAAGTGATCAATTACGAAAAAAATCCCCAGACCGGTGGCTTGTGGTATCAAAGCGCAGCGGGAGTCGCTTCCGATGAAGGGGCAGGTTACGGCGATGACGGCGAGTCGGACTGGCAGCACAACGATGTGATATGGAACGACAAACTGGATCCATTCACATATGAGACCTATTCCGCGATTTACGATCCGGGAGCGACTTCAACCATGGTCAACAATGCCGTAAATACCGGCGTCAGCGTGATCAATTACACGGGACATGGCTGGGGACAGGGCTGGGGGTCGACCGGCTTCAGCAACACCAACGTGGCAGCCCTGACCAACGGCGATATGCTGCCTTTCATCATTTCGG
>JAHYJL010000029.1 GCA_019429045.1 Bacteroidales bacterium | reverse complement strand
CGAATTCGGGCTCTTCGGCGATATTCTCGACAAAACGAAGAAAAAGCTCCAGGAAGCCACCAATGTCATCGAAAAGGCGGGTGTCAGGTCGCGGGCGATCACACGCAAGCTCCGCGATGTGCAGGAACTGCCAGCCGGCGAATCGGTGAAAATGCTGGGCGAAGCGATGGAAGCGGAACCGGATCTGGAGATTGAGGAAGAGACCAGCGCGGAATAATCACCGCCCCAGATCCTTCTCCAAAGCCTGGTATTTGAGGTAATCCTCTTTGTCATCGAGGACAAAAGCGATGATCTTTAAAGCTTGAACAGCATCAAGGGATTTTGGGTCGATTGATAGTACCTTTTCAAAGTAAGGTTTGGCAATATCAAAGTATTGTGTGGCTTCTTCGAGGAGAAGGCTGAACTGGTCATTGTCAGTAGTAGTCTGCGCCAGGTCGAACATCTCCTTGCCCCTGGTATAGTTCAGCACACCGAGGTTAAAAAGCACTACCTGGTTGTCGGGCTCAAGGGCCAGGATCTTTTCGTAAACCTTGATCGCCCCGGTTTTATCCGTTTTCTCCAATAAAGAAGCATAACCTGTCAGAACATTTATATTTTCGGGATCAGCAGCCAGCTCTTCCTCAAACACTCCCAAAGCTTCAACATACATATCGGGAGAATTCAGGTGGAGATCCAGGGTCAGGTTGTGAAGGTCCTGCATCGCCAGCCGGTACTGTTCTTCCAGTTGCATGATCCGGGGAGGGGCCATATTGTATTTCATTTTGGAAAAACGATCATACTCGCTCTCCATCAACCGTGTCCCGCGCCGGGCGTCATCCATGGCCTTGCGGATATCGCCGGTTTTGTGAATGGCTGCCAGACGGTAAAAAACATAAGCCATAAGGAAATCGGGTTCATCCGGCGGGCTGTCGGTGTAAAGTTTTTCCGCCCGGGAAAAATATTTCTCCGCCTCATCTTTATTGCCCTTGTCAAGGGCCACCTGGCCCAGTAGATCATTTACCAGATAGGAATCCCTGATGTCATGTGTGGCCATCAGGTAATCCTCAGCCCTTTTTAGCAGATTTTTATCAGTTCTCCCATTGAAAACAAGGTCGTTGTACTCATTCAGCGATTTCAGGCCCTCCTGCAACAAAGGCTGGTGAAGGTTTTTCATTTCATTGTCGATCCTTTGCCAGTACTGGCCTTTGTCATATTTCAGGCTTGAAACAAAATCATTATACGCCGATAGCAACGCGTCGGCGTATCTTTTCTGTAATGCGGTATTATCGCCGGCGAAAGCCTCCCCGTATAATCTGATATAATTCAATCCCCGCAAATAATGAGCTTCCGCCAGCAGTTCCTGGTTCCCCGACCGCTCCTGGCTGATGGCCTGGTTAAAATAATCCAGCGACCTCTGGTAGTCGCCCTCTATGAACAATTTCTTTCCCTGCTGGAATTGCATCAGCTGTGCCATTGCTGAAAAGCCTGTTAGCAAAAAGGCCAGCAATACGATTAAATGTTTTATCCTTGGATTCATCGGACGGACTGGTCAGTTTTCAGCGGGATCGTCGGGAAACTTGATCCAGTGGACATAATCGTCGCCCAGCCGGCGGAGTGAACGGGCCCATAGCGTAGAAGGCGTTGTTTTCAGGAGCTCTTCGACGCTAATGTACGAAACGACCCAGGAATTCCGCTCCAGTTCGCTGTCGAGTTGATTGGGCGACCAACCTGAATAGCCAATGAAGAATCTGATCTGCGATGGTTTCAGTATCCCGATCTGGATCAGTTCCCTGACTTGTTCAATATCCCCCCCCCAGAAGACCCCCGGCATGATCTCCATGCTGTTGACGATCTGTTCGCCCAAGGTGTGGATGAAAAACAGGCTGTCGCTCTGAACCGGCCCGCCCAGGTAAACTTTGGCATTGAAAGCGGGAAAATCTTTGACCACTTCGTTGAAACGGGCCTTGATCGGCTTGTTGACAATCACCCCGAAAGTGCCGTCTTCGTTATGCTCTGCCAGTAAAATCACCGATCTCTTGAAAAAATAATCCCACAGGAACGGCTCAGAGATCAGGATGGTGCCCCTGGCCGGCTTTATATTGTTGGTCTTTATTTTTAAAAGATCGTGAATATCCTTCATTTTTTTTGCTTCTTTCCGGGAAGGCCCGAAATGTTTAATTTTGAAATCTAAATTACAAAAATAATACCAGCCTGATGAAACGGCTTGATAACTTTTCAAAGTTTAGTGAATTGAGGAAAGATTTTTCATTTTTCTCCTTTGATTCTTACCAGTACATCTATAATGCAAAAACCCTTGAAATTATTTTCCATTTCAGCCTGGCAGATAAATATTTTTTTAAACCCGCAATCAGAATCCCCTATAAATCAGGCATTTTCAGGGAACCTGAAATTTTGTCAGAAAAAACACTCGACAACCTGGTTTTTCAGATCGGGTTGATCGAGCTGATCAGTTATTGGAAAGCGGCCTGCCCACCCAGGGTTATCATAAAGCCACACGTTTTATCACCAAAGCAGATTATCTTCTGGAAAAACATTTATTTCAACGGTCTGGGGGAATTTTTCTATGTGAACACTATACCGGCAGATAGTGAGGAGTTTATGGATATCGAAACGGCTGGCAATGATCCGGTTAATACTTTTTACCTGGGAGAGGCATCGGGCAGCCTTGTCCCGGTGGGAGGCGGGAAAGACTCGGCCGTCACCATGGGCTTGCTGAACCAGGCCGGGGCAGACTGGGTCCCTTTCATCCTGAACCCCAGGCGGGCAACCCGTGAGGTTATTGCTGCCGCTGGCAAAAAGCCGGGCGAATGCATTGAGATCTACCGGGAAATTGACCGGCAGCTCCTGGATTTGAATGACCGGGGGTTTTTAAACGGGCACACACCCTTTTCAGCCTTGCTGGCCTTTTATTCCCTGCTGGCCGGATACCTGGGCCACCGCAATGAGATCATCCTCTCTAATGAATCCAGCGCCAATGAAGCCACTGTTCCCGGCACAAACATCAACCACCAGTATTCCAAATCATTTGATTTTGAGAACGATTTCCGGGTGTATGTGAGTGAATATATTTCGCAGGATTTTAATTATTACAGCTTATTGCGTCCGCTTTCAGAAATACAAATTGCCAGGGCTTTCAGCAAAATGCCGGAATTTTTTGATGCATTTAAAAGTTGTAACGCCGGCAGTAAAGAAAATGTCTGGTGCGGTAAATGCCCGAAATGTCTCTTCACATTCATCATTCTCTCCCCCTTCCTTTTACCTGAAAGGCTATATGCAATTTTTAGAGGCAATCCGCTGGATGATCCCTCACTGGAACCCGTATTTGATGAACTGACCGGTTTTTCTGAGAACAAGCCTTTTGATTGTGTCGGTACCATTACGGAAGTAAATGCAGCCCTGGATGCATCCTTATTAAGATATGACGCTGTAAGTTTACCATACCTTTTGAAACGTCATAAAAGCAGACGGAAAGCGGAAGAGAAAGGACAGAAAGCTGGGTTGGAACCATTACTTCAACATTTCGACCCCGATCATTTTGTCCCGGAAAAATACTATGGATTGCTAAAAAATGCCATTAAATGAAAGCGTTGTTGAAACAATTATTGCATGGCAGGAAATTGCTTATCCTGGGATTCGGGAAAGAGGGGAAATCAACCTGCCGCTATATCCGTCGACTTTTTCCTGACATGCCTTTAAGTATTGCTGATATCGACCCCAAAGCAGCAAAGGACATTCCCGTTGATTTTTCAACGGAAGATGTCACGTTTTTTACCGGTCAGAACTATCTCGATGCGGTAGCTGATCATCAGCTTATCATCAAGAGTCCGGGAATCCGCATTCCCAGGGATTTTAAAACCGGGGCCGGCATCATCCTCACTTCCCAAACCCGCCTGATGCTGGAAGCCTTTCACCGGCAGATCATCGGGATCACCGGAACAAAAGGGAAGAGCACCACAACAAGCCTGGTCCACCACCTGTTGCAGGCAGCAGGCAAGAAAACCATCCTTGCCGGCAACATCGGCCTGCCGCCATTCGACTACCTGGAATGGATGACGCCCGGCACCCTGATGGTTTACGAGATGTCATCCCATCAGCTGGAAGATACTGTCAGGGCGCCGCATATTGCCGTATTGCTGAACCTTTACCCTGAGCATCTTGACCGGTACGATTCACTGGCGCGATATTACGACGCCAAAATGCGGATACTCAGCGGCCAGCAGGATGGTGACATCTTCATTTATAATCGGGATATTGCGGAAATCAGTCACAGGGTTCATCAAATTACGTCAACCAGAAGATTCTTGCCCTTTTCTTCCCAAATGCAGGTAAAAAACGGTTGTTATTTATCGGGAAATGATGCCTGCTGCATGCAGAATAGCCAGATTGAATTTTGTTTTGAGTTAAATGACTCATTTATGCTGAAAGGTAAACATAACCGAATGAATACCATGGCGGCAATTTTGGCGGCAAAATCTGCCGGAGCTGAATATGAAGCCATACGCAAGGGTTTATCATCATTCAAAGGACTGGAGCACAGGATTGAATATGTCGGGAATTACCGGGGCATTGATTTCTACAACGACTCTATTGCCACGATCCCTGAAGCCACCATGGCCGCCCTTGATGCATTGCCTGATACAGATACGCTAATCCTGGGCGGCTTCGACCGGATGCTGGATTATGATGAACTCATCGGTTTTTTAGCCGCTTCCGGGGTCAGGAATTTCATTTTCCTGGGCAAAGCAGGGGAAAGGATGTACGGGCTCTTTCAATCAGTGAATCAACACGGCAAAAACCTGATCATTTCCGCTTCACTTGAAGATGCCATGGATAATATTTTCAAGCATACCTTACCAGGTAAGATATGCCTGCTTTCACCTGCTGCAGCGTCTTACGACAGTTTCAGGAATTTTGAAGAGAGGGGCGATGTTTTTAAAAAGCAGGCCAGAAGTCATTAATCTTTCGCCTTCGGCTTTTCTTTCTTTGGCTTCTCTGCTTTGGGCTTTTCTTCTTTTTTCTTTTCTGCTTTGGGCTTTTCTTCCTTTTTCTTTTCTGCTTTGGGCTTTTCTTCCTTTTTCTTTTCTGCTTTGGGCTTTTCTTCCTTTTTCTTTTCTGCTTTGGGCTTTTCTTCCTTTATCTTTTCAGCTTCAGGCTCCTTCTTCTCTTTTGATTTGGCGGGAGCCTTTTTCTTATCGGCTTTGGGTTTTTCGTCCACATCGCCGGGAGTGGGCTGAACGATTTCCGGGGCCTCTTTGGTAATTAACCTGGGAGCTTCGACAACCTCCTGGGGAAGTTCAACCAATTCCTGCGGTGTTTCCACGGTTGGCGGAACGACTTCAACAATTTCCCTGACTTTCTCCTTTTCGGCTTTGCCCCTGGTTTTTTCTTTGGCAGCTTTCACCGGTTTAAGCTTTTCATCATTGCTCCCGGGTTTGGTCAAAGTCCGGCCGGGTTTCCTGGGCCTTCTGACACCATAAGAACCCATGATGATCTTCCCTCGCTTGGTTTTTTTGTCTCCTTTTCCCATATTACTAATTTTTAAATAATTATCTGAAGAAGGAGCAAAGTTAATAAAAGTTTTCAGGTTTGCCGATTTCAGAAAAAGGTTTACTTTTGCACCCTGAATCTTAAAACGGTAAGCAGCTATGGCCAAAAAAAAGAGCAAAGCGGAAGACGGGATCGTTAAAGTTGAAGAAGCCCTGAGTAAAACCGAAAAATTTATTGAGAGCAACCAAAAGCTTCTGACGATCGTAATCGGAGCCATTATCGTGGTGGTCCTTGCATTTTTCGGCATCAACCGTTTTTACATGACGCCACGTGAACAGGAAGCCAAGGAACAAATGTTCATGGCCGAGCGCTATTTTGAAATGGACTCCCTGAACCTGGCGTTGAACGGCGACGGCATGTACCCCGGGTTTCTTGAGATCATCGATGACTACAGGTGGACCAAGGGTGCAAACCTTTCAAAATATTACGCAGGTATTTGCTATTTGAAACTGGGCGATGCACAGGAGGCTTCCAGCTATTTGAAATCCTACAAGGGGAAAGACGAGATCATCGGACCGATGGCCAAAGGCGCCCTTGCTGATGCCTATATGGAACTCGGTCAGCAATCGAAAGCCGCCGGCACATATTTGGATGCAGCCAGGTTAAGAAAGAACGACTTCACTACCCCTTTGTTTCTTATGAAAGCCGCAGGCGCCTATGAGATCATAAATGATTTCAAAAAAGCGCTGCCTGTTTACGAGCAGATCAAAAAGGAATTCCCCAACAGCATTGAAGCCAGGGAAATCGACAAATACATCGCCAGGGCCAAAGGCATGATGTAATATCGTTTCATTTTCGTAATTTCGTCTTTCCGATGAAAGACAAACCCCGTATCATATTTTTCGGCACCCCGGCATTTGCCGTTGACCCTCTTGACATTCTCATCCGGGAGGGATATGATATGGCTGCCGTCGTCACTGCTCCCGACAAGCCTGCAGGCAGGGGACAGAAATTGCAAAGTTCACCGGTCAAGGATTTCGCTGTCGGTCATGGAATACCAGTTCTGCAACCGGTTAAGCTTAAAGAGCCCTTATTTATTAATACCCTTCAAAATTTCAACGCGGATCTTTTTGTTGTGGTAGCCTTCCGTATGCTGCCGGAAGCAGTCTGGCAGATGCCGCCGCTGGGCACATTCAACCTGCACGCTTCACTGCTGCCGCAATACCGCGGTGCGGCCCCCATCAACCATGCCATCATCAACGGGGAAACCGAAACGGGGCTTACCACCTTTTTCCTGCAACAGCAAATCGATACCGGTGAGATCATCCTGCAGGAAAAATTGGCCATTGGCCCTGACGAAACCGCCGGCGAACTTCACGACCGGATGAAAACGGCCGGAGCCGGCCTGGTATTAAAGACAGTTAAGGCCATTGCTTCAGGAAATATCCCGGGAATAAACCAGGATGCACTGATGCTCCCTGGCACTGCCCTGAAACCAGCCCCCAAAATCTTCCGGGAAGATTGCCGGCTGGATTGGACAGCCCCCCTGAAAAACATATATAATAAGGTAAGAGGGCTCAGTCCTTCACCGGCGGCATTCACCAGACTGATTTCACCGGATGGGGCAACTCACCCGGTGAAAATATACCGCGCCAGGCCATCATTTGAATACCATCATCCAACTGTTCCGAAAATCATCACAAATGGAAAAGACCAGCTCGGGATCGCGGTAAACGGTGGAATTTTGCATATCGTTGAATTGCAGCTAGCTGGTAAAAAGACTATGCTGACCGGTGAATTCCTGAAAGGTTTCAGGTTAAATTCTGACTGGAAGGTGGGGTAATCGTACAGAATACATCCGCTTTCCTTAGAGTAATAAGGGTTTACGGCCCCAAGTTATTAACAAAACCCCTGTTTTATTAACATTTTCGGGCATTTCCGGTGATTTTACTTGACTTTCCCTACTGTTGACGTACCTTTGTAACGTTTTTGTAATGTTAACTTAAATTTTATCAAACATGAACAAAGCAGAATTAATCGATGCGATGGCAAAGGAAGCCGGCTTGACCAAAGCCGATGCCAAGAAAGCCCTTGAGGCTTTTGTTTCCACTACAGCGAAAGCACTGAAGAAGAATGACAGGGTTGCTCTGGTAGGTTTCGGATCATTTTCGGTTGCCAAAAGAGCTGCCAGAAAAGGCAGAAACCCACAGACCGGCAGAGAGATCAAGATTGCCGCGAAGAAAGTCGTGAAATTCAAAGCTGGTGCTGATTTATCTAACACTGTGAAGTAAACTGACATCACTCAGCCGCTGAAAATCCGGTGTCGCCAAGGCGAAACCGGATTTTTTACTTCCACGAATTCAGTTTATTAGTGCTTAAGGTGAACCGGTATGGCAGCATGGCATCTTGGCCCGCGTAAGCCACTCCCACCCTGGGACCGGCCAATATATCCTGGTCTGCTATTATAATATTCCTGTTTTCCAGCCAGATATGATCTCCTGACAGATCGGCGCCTGAATGTGAATAATGGATCCCCAGTAATGCAGAAACACGCCCTGGTCCGATGCCGGAATGGAAATTCAAGGGTTTCGTGGTTCTCTTCTGCATAATGTCCAAGCCGCTTTTTGGGAAGATTCCCCTGATCAAAACAGCATGCGGGACATCTTCAATATTTGTAACAATGTTGAAAAGTGAATGGATGCCATAGCACAGGTAAACATAAGCATGCCCGCCCTTACCGAACATCACTTCAGTGCGCCTCGTCCGCCGGTTATTGTAAGCGTGCGAAGCGCGGTCGATGATCCCGGCATAGGCTTCAGTTTCTGTGATAACTCCACCGGTGAGGCCATCTTCAAAACAGGTGAAAATGTGTTTTCCCAGCAGTTCGCGCGCGATCAGCACAACATCCTCCCTCAAATAAAAAGAGCGGTCCAGTTTCATTCTGCACAATTATAATTTCAGCCTGAACTGCTTACGCCAGGAATATCTCATCTGCTCGTCCCTGTTAATCGCACCCATGTCTTCCAGCCAACGGAGAACCTGTAAAATGTGATCTTCCCCATACGATGCTGACCTGTAAACCAGCTCAGCCAACGTTATCGGCCCGGCCTCCAGCGACACTTTGATATATTGCTGTACCTGCTTGAATTCAAGCTCGTTAAGATTCATCTTGTTGCGTTCAAGACAAACATCGCAACGCCCGCAGCGGGGAGCGTTAGTTTCCCCGAAATACCTTAAGAGAATCTGGCTGCGGCATACATCCTCAGCGGTAACATAATCGCTCACTGAATCCATTCGCCTGACTGCCGCTTTTTTCCGCTCATGATAATTCTCTGCGGAAATGTGCAGGTTCTTTAAATCCAGTCGTTCTACCGTGAATACAACACGGGGCTTGCCGGAACGCTGAACATACGTCAGGATGCCTGCTTTATGCAGCCTTTCCAGCATAGCAATAACTTCATTCTCTTTCTTCCCCGACCGCTTTGCCAGCTCTGCCTCGCTGAGCTGGACGAACTCCGTAAAAATCCCTGAATAAGAGCGTAGTAATAACTTAATGAAGGGGTCAATGGTTTTGTTTTCAACCTGGAAACGGTAAATATCTTCCCGCCCGGCTTCGAAATGGATACGGGAAGGGCTTTCCATCGCCTCATTCATCAGAATATATCCCTCTCTTTCCAAAAACTTCAATGCATTGAAAACAATAATGGGATTGAAGTTGTAATTACGGCTGAATGAATAGGTCTCAAAATCAAAGCTTTCATCCTTTCCGCTACCGACAGGTAACTGGAAATAGTTGCCCAGCGCCTGGTAAACCTCCCTGATCTTATCGATGGGAGGATATTCCCGCTCCAAATTGTCTTTCAAACGCACCAGATCAGACTGATGGAAAAGCAATACGGCAAAGGCTCTTTTTTCATCCCTGCCTCCCCTGCCGGCCTCCTGGAAATAAGCCTCCAGGCTGTCGGGAAGGTCCAGGTGAACCACCAGCCTGACATTGGGTTTGTCGATTCCCATGCCGAAGGCATTCGTCGCCACCATGATCCTGCTCTCCTCCCGGAGCCAGGCTTCCTGCTTGTTTCCCCTTGCCTTCACATCCAGCCCGGCATGGTAAAAATCAGCCTTGATCCCGTTTTTCTGAAGAAAAACAGCCGTTTCAACAGTCTTCTTCCTGTTTCTGACATATACGATCCCGGGCCCTGCTACTTTCCTCATCATCCGTAACAACCTGCCCAGTTTATCTTCTTCCTTTACAATGACATACGTCAGGTTTTTCCGCTCGAAGCTTTTCCGGAATACATTTTCCGATGTAAAACCCAGCTTCTTCTGGATATCAATGATCACTTCATTGGTCGCAGTGGCTGTCAGCGCCAGGACCGGAACCTTTGGTATAAATTGCCGGATTTCATCAATCTGCAGATAAGGGGGCCTGAAATCGTAACCCCATTGGGAGATGCAATGCGCTTCATCGACTGCCAGCAAACCCACCTTCATCCGCTGGATCACCTGCCGGAATTTCTCTGTCTGCAAACGTTCGGGTGAGAGATATAAAAATTTCAGGTCACCGAACAGGCAGTTGTCGAATGTCATTTCAATCTCATTCCGGTGCATCCCTGAATAAACAGCGGCCGCTTTAATCCCTTTCTTCTTCAGATTTTCGACCTGGTCTTTCATCAGTGCAATCAATGGCGTGATTACCAGGCATATACCATCCATAGCCAAAGCAGGCACCTGGAAGCATACCGATTTGCCGCCTCCGGTCGGCAACAATGCCAGCGTATCCTTGCCTTCCAGCACCGAGCGGATGATCTCCTCCTGCATCGGACGGAATGCGGAATGGCCCCAGTAACGGATCAATATGCTTCGTAAATCCTGCATGTTCAGTTGAAAAAACGAATTTACGCAAATAAATTGTTCAAAAAAATCATCAAATATTTGACTTTTGCTATCGTTTGTATATAAATTTACCCGATAAATCACATAATAACCAAGCCATGGAACTGACCACATCCAACGCCATCTCACCCATCGATGGCCGGTACCGCAAGCAGACAGAGTCTTTGGCCTATTTTTTCTCGGAGGCAGCCTACATTAATTACAGGGTTTTTGTCGAGATAGAATACTTCATTGCCCTCTGTGAGATACCCTTACCTGAGCTCAAAGATTTCGACCGCGAGCTATTCGACGATCTGCGCGCCATCAGCCGGAATTTCACCTTTGCCGACGCCGATGAAGTGAAAGCGATCGAAAAGACGACCAACCACGACGTGAAAGCGGTGGAATACTATGTGAAGAAGAAATTCGACAAGCTGGGATTGAAGAAGTACAAGGAGTTTGTCCATTTCGGGCTGACTTCCCAGGATATCAATAACACGGCTATCCCTTACGCGACAAGGCTGGCCTTCCAGGATGTCCTTCTTCCCTTGATCCAGGAGCTGGAAGATACGCTGGTCAAAAAGTCGAAAGAATGGAAAGATGTGCCCATGCTGGCGCGGACGCACGGGCAGCCTGCCTCCCCTACCCGATTAGGAAAAGAGATCTTCGTCTTTGCCGAGCGGTTGAAAAACCAGGTTCATCTTTTAAAAACCATTCCCTTCAGCGCGAAATTCGGAGGGGCCACCGGCAACTTCAATGCCCACCATGCAGCTTATCCTTCCCTCGACTGGGTTGCCTTTGCCGACCAATTTGTTACCAAATCCCTCGGCCTGGTCCGGCAGAAAACCACCACGCAGATCGAGCATTACGACAATCTCGCCGCGCTGTTCGACAACATGCGAAGGATCAACACCATACTGATCGACCTGTGCCGCGATATCTGGACCTATATCTCGATGGATTACTTCAAGCAGAAGATCGTGGCGGGAGAGGTCGGATCGTCCGCCATGCCACACAAAGTGAATCCCATAAATTTTGAAAATGCCGAAGGGAACCTGGGCGTGGCCAACGCTGTTTATGCACACCTGGCGGAAAAGCTTCCCATCTCCCGCCTGCAGCGCGACCTGACCGATTCTACCGTCGTGCGGAATATCGGAGTGCCGGTGGCACACACCCTGGTCTCGATCAAAGCATTACTCAAAGGACTCGACAAACTCATTCTGAACGAGGTAAAGATCAAAGAAGACCTGCAGGAAAACTGGGCCGTGATCTCCGAAGCCATCCAGACCATCCTGCGGCGGGAAAACTATCCCAACCCTTATGAATCGCTGAAGAAAATCACCCGCACCAACAAACCCATCAACCGGCAGGTGATGCATGATTTCATCGACAGCCTGAAAGTTTCACGCGAGGTGAAGGAAGAACTGAAAAGGATCACCCCGGAAAACTATACAGGCATCACAACCATCTGACCTCTGAAAGCCATCCGATGAGAAATTTCCTCAGGATCCTGTCATACATCCGGCCTTACTGGCTGCATGCCCTGTTGAACCTTGTCTTCAACCTGATGGTCATCATTTTCTCCCTGGTTTCATTTATCATGCTTATCCCATTCCTGAACCTGCTGTTCGGCATTGACGAACTAGTGCTGACCCGGCCGGAACTCAGGCTCAGCCCCGAAGCCCTGCTCGATTTCCTGAACTATTATATCAGCAAACTGATCCTGGACCAAGGTAAAACCGATGCCTTACTCTTCATTTGCTTTTTCCTGCTGACAAGCTTCTTCCTGCGCAATCTTTCCCGTTTCCTGGCGATGTACTTCCTGGCCAAGGTGCGCGTTTATGCCGTGAAGGACCTGCGGGACGATCTGTACAATAAACTGCTGGTACTGCCCCTGTCATTCTACAACCAGCGCAAGAAGGGCGATATCATCACCCGGATCACCACCGATGTCCAGGAAATCGACTTTTCGATCATGCACTACCTGGAAATCATTTTCCGGGATCCGGTCACGATTATCACCTATTATCTGACCATGATGATCATGAGCCCGCAGCTCACCCTGTTCGTCACCATTTTACTGCCGGTGGCCGGTTACGTGATCGGACTGATTGGCCGGAACCTGAAAAAGGAATCAAAAGCAGGCCAGGCAAGATACTCCGGTTTGCTGAGCATCATTGAAGAAACCATCAGCGGGTTGCGGATCATTAAGGCATTCACGGCAATCGGTTTTTCATCAGAACGTTTCAAAGGGCTGAACAGGGGCTTCTCCCGGCTGATACTGAAAATTTACCGCACAAGGGACCTGGCATCTCCTATGAGCGAGTTTTTATCTTCCGTGGTGATCATCATCGTGTTGTGGTTCGGGGGCCGCCTGGTCCTCGGCGACCAGGGGAGCATCTCTGCCGCCGTATTCATCACTTACATCGTCATCTTCTCCCAGATCATACCCCCGGCAAAAACATTCACCACGGGCTATTACAGTATCCAGAGAGGGATTGCCTCTGCAGAGCGGGTTTTTGAGATCCTGGATGCCGAAGAGGTCATCATTGAAAAGGAAAACCCGGTCAGGATTTCGTCATTTGATAAAGAGATAGAATATCGGGAGGTAACCTTCCGTTACGACACGGATGACGTCCTGCAACAAGTCAGCGTTGCCATTCCCAAAGGAAAGATCGTGGCCCTGGTGGGGCCGTCGGGTGGCGGCAAGTCCACCTTCGCCGATCTTCTGCCACGGTTCTACGATCCCACCGGGGGTGAGATATTAATCGATGGCATCAACATTAAGGATTACCGGATCGATGACCTGCGCTCACTGACCGGTATCGTCACCCAGGAGTCCATCTTGTTCAATGATACGGTGTATAATAACATCGTCTTCGGCAAAACGGGCGTTACCATGGAAGAGGTAACCGAAGCCGCCAGGATCGCCAATGCGCACGAGTTTATAATGGCGATGGAACAGGGATACGATTCCGGCATTGGCGACAGGGGATCGAAACTCTCCGGTGGGCAAAGGCAGCGGATCAGCATTGCCAGGGCCATCCTCCGGAATCCCCCGATCCTTATCCTTGACGAAGCTACCTCTTCCCTCGACTCCGAATCGGAAAAGCTTGTGCAGGACGCCCTGTTCAAAGTCATGAAGGGCAGGACCTCCATTGTCATCGCTCACCGGCTTTCCACCATCAAAAATGCCGACACCATCCTGGTGATGGAAAAAGGTCGGATCGTCGAACAGGGCAACCATGATACCCTGCTCCGGGCCGGCGGTCTTTATAAAAGGCTCCACGATTTGCAGACTTTTGCCTGATATACCGCTATATTTTTTAATTTTGCCTAAAACATTCAGAATGGATTTAAGCAAAATATTGGCAATTTCCGGAAAACCGGGTCTTTACCGAATGCTGACGGAAACCAAGAATGGTTTCATTGTCGAATCCCTGGTCGACGACAGCAGGTTCCCGGTCTTTACCCATGAACGGGTCAGCTCTCTGCAGGAGATCAGTGTTTTTACTACCGGTGATGACGACCTGCCGTTAAAAGATGTCTTGCGCAAAATGCATGAAAAAACGGAGGGAAAGCCAGGGCCTGATCCGAAGGCCGACACGGAAAAACTCAAAGAATTTTTCAAGGTGGCCATTCCCGAATATGATCCCGAAAGGGTTTATGTTTCAGATATGAAAAAAGCTGTTTCATGGTATAACCTGCTGCTGGAAAAGCAAATCCTCGATTTTTCCGAGGAGGAAAAAGAAGTAGCCACAGAAGGCGCTGATCCCGGGGAGGAGCAGCCGGAGGCGCCGGAGGAACCAGCGGAAGAGAAATCCTGAACCGTATCTTGCCGGAATGCATGAAAAAAGTTGAAGACTTCAGGGTCCTTGGCCACAAGTGGCTGAACTACAGCTCTTACATCATTGAACTGGAAGCGCCGGAACCGCTTTCTCCTGTCCAGCCCGGCAACTTTGCTGAAATTGAGATCAGCAACTCCCCCCATGTATTTTTAAGAAGGCCTTTCTCCATTTTTGACGCCAATCCCCTGACCAATACCCTGAGTTTCTACGTCAAAGTTATCGGAGAAGGGACCCGGGTGCTGGGCAAGGCCCGCAAGGGTGACAAAGTGAACATCATCTACCCGCTGGGCAACGCGTTTTCAATCCCTGAAAAGAAGAACATCCTGGTTGTTGCCGGCGGCTCAGGGATTGCCCCATTTATCCTGTATGGAAAAGCGATGCAAAAGCAGGGCAAGCAGGTGACATTTTTACTCGGTGCCCGGAAAGCGGAAGATATTGTCCTAACGGAGATGTTCCGGCCTTACGGAGAGGTATTGATCACCACGGAAGACGGACTGCTTGGGGAAAAGGGAATGGTCACGCAACACAGCATTTTCATTGGAAAAGATTCCCCTTTTGAACATATAGTGACCTGCGGTCCGGAGCCGATGATGAAAGCAGTTGCCGGTATTGCAAGAAAGAAAAAGGTCAGCTGTGAAGTATCCCTGGAAAACACCATGGCCTGCGGTTTTGGCGCATGTTTATGCTGCATCGTCGAAACGGTGGATGGCAACAAGTGTGTCTGTACTGAAGGCCCTGTTTTCAATATAAATCAACTGACATGGCAGACCTGAGCGTATCCATACATAAGCTGCAGTTGAAAAACCCTGTTACCACGGCATCGGGGACCTATGGTTATGGGGAGGAGTTTGTTGAATTCATGGATGTGAACAGGCTGGCGGCCATATTTGTGAAGGGAATCACACTGGAGCACCGCGAAGGCAACCCTTATCCCAGGATGGCGGAAACGGCCTCAGGGATGCTCAATTCAGTAGGACTGCAAAACAGGGGCGTGGATTATTTCATCCAGCACATTTACCCCAGGGTCAGGAATTTCGATACCCATATCATACCGAACGTCAATGGCAGCACGATCGAGGATTATGTCACCGTTACGCGCAAGCTGAACGAGGTGAAAGGCATCGAAGCCATCGAGCTGAATATCTCCTGTCCGAATGTCAAAGCAGGCGGCATGGCTTTCGGGATCAACCGCAAGTCGGCCATGGAAGCCACCCGTGCTGTGCGGGATGTTTATGATAAAACGCTGATCGTCAAGCTTTCCCCCAACGTAACCGATATCGCTGATATGGCCCGGGCAGTGGTGGATGCAGGCGCCGACGCCATTTCGCTGGTGAACACCTTCCTGGGAATGGCCATCAATGCGGAAACGCGAAGACCTATTCTGGGTACAATTACCGGCGGATTGTCAGGCCCCGCCATCAAACCGATAGCCCTGAGAATGGTCTGGGATGTTTTCAAAGCCGTAAAAGTCCCCGTCATCGGTATGGGAGGTATTATGAACGCGGCAGATGCCATTGAATTCATTCTGGCCGGTTCCACGGCCATCCAGGTAGGCACCGCCAATTTCATCGATCCTGCTGCATCCGTAAAAATTCTGCAGGGGGTTAAAGAATATATGGCCCGCCAGGGGGTCAGTTCTGTTAAGGAGCTGATCGGTGGGATGATTGTAAAGTAAAACTTTCTGTTACATGCTCTTCACCAGCATCGCCGATTCGGCTGCCATGCGCTGGTTGTATTCAGTAGCCAGGTCCTGGTAATTGATCAGGTCGATGATCGTTCCGATCAGGCATAAACCCCAGGTGAAGAAATAGAGTAATCCCATGCCGATCTGCCCGATCAGGAAACGTTGTATCCCGGCAACACCCAGAAATCCAATCAGGGTGACCAGCAGGATCATCTGCGGGTCTTTCCGGCGGGGACGATAAATATTGGCAAAGGTCATCAGTTGTTCATCGGTGTAATCTTTCGTCAGCCCCTGGACAAAAGCCAGTTCACGACCCTGAAGCTCCGGGAGGAATTGGAAGAATTTTGACATAATGATAAATTTAAATGGTTGATAAATTATAATTTGTTCTTTTAAACAGCACTTTAATAATTCTTCTGACAAGCAGGATCGATGCCGGAATTCCCAAAGGATGCGCCAGGAAAGAAGATTTGAAATCCAGGCGGAACAGAAACCCGATCGACCTGCCAAGTCCACATCCGGGACAAAATGATATTCCCATGTTATGGAAAGGACAAAGGGTATATTGGTGATGTACCGGGTTGTCGATCGCCAGCCATGCCAGGGCAGCCAGCCAGAGAATAGCTTCTTTTCTGTGCCAGAGCCAATTGAATGCGTCTTTTAATGAAATATGTTCCAACATCCCTTAACGGAATTCTACTCAATCAAATGTAAGAAAAATTAATTCTAAATAACATTCACTTCCCTCTCCAGCGTCACACCAAACTTCTCCAATACCGAATCGCGGATTTTTTCCGACAACGCGAGTATCTCACGGCCGGTTGCATTGCCATAGTTCACAAGTACCAACGCCTGGTCTTTATGCACGCCGGCATCACCCTCGCGGTAACCCTTCCAGCCGCACTGCTCGATCAGCCACCCGGCAGCGAGCTTTGCTTTACCCCCTGCCTTCTCGTGGGGGTGCGAACTCTCAAAATAAACAATCCCCGGAAAATGTCCTTTCAATTCATCCAGCGCCTCCCGGCTGACAACCGGGTTCTTAAAGAAACTGCCTGCATTACCAACTACCTTAGTGTCTGGCAGCTTCGATCTCCTGATCTCCAGAACCGCTTCACGGATCAATGAAAGGTTCAGATTATCACCGGACAGGTGCGAAAGTTTTTGCTGCAGCGCTGTATAGCTCAGGTTAAAAACCGGCTGCTTCTTTAACCGGAAAGTCACATGGGTGATGATCATCCGATCCTTCATAGCTCTTTTGAAAATACTGTCCCGGTAGCCAAACTGACAACGCTCCGTATCAAAATGGATGATTTCTCCGGAGGTCCGATCCATTGCCTCAAGTGATAAAAAATGATCCTTCAGCTCGGTCCCGTAAGCCCCGATGTTCTGCATCGGGCTGCTGCCCACCTGGCCCGGAATGCCAGATAGGTTTTCGAGACCGCCCCAGCCATTGGCCACACTAAATGCTACCAGCTCATCCCAATCCTCACCCGCGGCCACTTTCAGGTCGATGTTTTCTTCGTCTTCCGAGATGATTTCCCTGCCTTTTGTATTGATTTTCAAAACAGTCGCCGACAAATCCCTGGTGAGTAATATGTTGCTGCCCCCTCCCAAAATGAGGAAATGGCCATGCCCGGGTTCCTGGCTCCTTAAATAACCCCTCAACTCATCATCCATATTGATAATGATGAACACATCAGCAGAAACATCAATACCAAAAGTATTGTATGACTTCAGGGAATGTTTACAGAAAATCTCCATACTACAGGAATATCTTTCAGGATACCAAATGTACGCAAATGTCAGTGAATAATGTTAATTTAGCAGCAATTAATAAGCTGTGACAGTTTCATCATTTCTGATCCTTGAAAAAAGCCATCGTATCGGTTATCAACGATCTGAGCACCGACCAGCGGGTGGACCGGGTATGCAATACTTTGACGGAGATGGGCTTTGCAGTGAAACTGATCGGCCGGAAGAAAAGGGACTCCATCCCTCTTGAAGAGAAGCCATACAGCAGATACCGCATGCGCCTGATCTTTGAAAAAGGGCCTGTTTTTTATGCTGAATTCAACCTTCGCCTTTTTTTTCATCTGCTTTTTCATAAAACTGATCTTTTAGTTTCCAATGATCTCGACACCTTATTGCCTAATTACCTGATTTCCAAATTAAAAGGTCGTCCGCTTTTTTATGACAGCCATGAAAACTTCACGGAGGTTCCGGAGCTGACGGGTAGAAAAATTGTCAGGGGGATATGGAAAACGATTGAAAAGGCCATCTTTCCGCGGTTGAAGCATGTCTTTACGGTGAATGAATCGCTTGCCGGCATTTTCAGGGAGCAATACGGCGTTGAAGTGAAGGTCGTAAGAAATACACCCTGCTTCAGGGATTACAACATAAAAAAGGGCCGCCGGGAACTCGGCCTACCCGACGACCGGAAGATTATCCTGATGCAGGGGGCGGGCATCAATATCGATCGTGGCGCTGAGGAGGCGATCATGGCTATGCAGTTTATTGACGACAGCTTGCTGCTCATCATCGGCGGAGGTGATGTCATTAATGACCTTAAAATGTTGGCTTCAAAGCTGAATTTGAACGAAAAAGTATGGTTTCTGCCGAAAATGCCTTTCGATGAATTGTATAACTATTCAGTGAACGCCGACATAGGCCTTACCCTTGACAAGGACAGCAACATCAATTACCGCTACAGTTTGCCCAACAAGCTGTTCGATTATATCCAGGCCAGGATACCAGTGCTTGCCTCCCCCCTGCCGGAGGTGAGCCGTATCATAACAGGATATGATATCGGAATGTTGATAGAAAATCATGATCCACAACATATTGCGACGAAATTAACAGAAATGACCGGCGATCCGAAGCGTATTGCAAAATGGAAAGAAAACCTTAATTTTGCTGCACAGGAGCTATGCTGGGAGAACGAAAAGGAGTCGTTGATATCGGTCTATAAACCCTATGCCTGATAAACATCTTCATATCATTTCTTTTGATATACCTTATCCTCCCAATTACGGCGGGGTGATCGACGTCTATTACAAGCTGAAGACGCTTCACAGCCTGGGAATGAAGATCCATTTGCATTGTTTCGAATACCCCGGACGCGACCGGGCCGTTGAGCTGAATCTTTTTTGTGAAGAAGTTTTTTATTACCCGAGGATAACCGGTATTCGCTCTGCCTTCAGCTTTACCCCTTATATTGTTGTCAGCAGGAAATCGGAAGAAATGATGCAAAACCTTCTGAAGGATGATCACCCGATTCTCTTTGAAGGGATGCACAGTTGCTATTATATTGATGACCCGCGAATAAAAAACCGTATTAAGATTTACCGGGAAAGTAATATCGAACACCGGTATTACTTCAATCTTTTTAAGGTAGATGTGAACCTCCGAAATAAAATCTACTTTCTGCTGGCCAGTTTTAAACTGATGATATATCAAAAAGTGCTTCGACATGCCGATTTGATGCTGGCCGTTTCGATGCATGACACCATATATCTTCAAAAACATTTTCCCGGCAAGAAGATTTATCACCTGCCAAGTTTCCACGCCAATGATAAGGTTGCCATATTGCCTGGTAAAGGAGATTACGCGCTCTATCATGGTAATATTGAGGTTTCCGAAAATGAATTTGCCGCTACATATTTGATTAACAAGGTTTTCGACAACCTGGGCATACCTTTGGTCATAGCGGGCATGAAGCCGAGGAATAAATTCCAGCGATTGGTTGATACAAAACCTGATGTCAGGCTGATCGCCAATCCCGATGAAGAAAAGATGTTTGACCTGATCCGCAACGCACACGTCAACATTCTGGTGACCTTCCAGGCAACTGGACTCAAGTTGAAATTGCTGAATACCCTGTATAACGGCCGGTTCTGCCTGGTGAACGATGAGATGATCGCGGGGACCCATCTGGATCAGTTGTGTGAAACAGGAAACACTTCTGAAGAACTTAAATTAAGACTAAAAGAATTGTTCAGCCAGGAATTCACCCTGGAGGAGGCCATGCGCCGCAGTGACTTGCTGAAAACAGATTATGATAACCAGGTCAATGGGCAAAAGATGATTGACCTGATTTACAAGCTATGAATCTTTCCTCCCTCACACCGGATGATCCGGGCAGAAAATTCATTTATTAACAGGTAATTGTGGGTAGCCATTAGGACGGCACGGCCGGAGTGGCTGATATCGAAAAGCAGTCGCATGATCTCCCGTGATGTTTCCGGGTCAAGGTTCCCGGTGGGCTCGTCGGCCAGGATGATCTCGGGGTCGTTCAGCAAAGCCCTGGCGATGGCCAGCCGTTGCTGTTCGCCCCCTGAGAGCTGATGGGGCATTTTGAATCCCTTGGTTGCCAGCCCAACCTTGCCCAATACATCCCCGATCCGTCCCTCCATTTGCTTGCGGTTTCTCCAGCCGGTAGCTTTCAAAACAAACAGCAGGTTTTCTTCAACGTTACGGTCGCTCAGTAATTGAAAATCCTGGAAAATAATCCCCAGTTTCCTTCTCAGGTATGGTATTTCACGTTTCCGGATATGGATCAGATCATAACCTGCCACCATTGCCTGGCCCTGTTTAACCGGCAGTTCAGCATACATAGCTTTTAACAATGAACTTTTTCCACTCCCGGTTTTACCGATCAGGTAAGCAAATTCTCCCTGTCCCAATTCGAGGGAGGCATCGGAAAATACCAGGTTATCAATCTGGTATATAGGCACATCCCGAAAGAATATGACCGCATCGGAGGGCATCACTTCACCAGGCCGCTGAATCCCATAAAGGCCAGGGATAGTATACCCGCCGTTACCAAAGCGATTGGAACACCTCGCATCCCTTTGGGCACCAGCATCAAATCCATATGCTCCCTGAGGCCTGCAAACAGCATCATGGCCAGGCCAAATCCTGTAGCATTGGCCAGGGCATAAACAATCCCCTCCAGCAGGTTAAAATTCTTAGAAATGGTAAGCAGGGCCACCCCCAGAATCGCACAGTTAGTGGTAATCAGGGGAAGATAGATTCCCAGTGCCTGGTAAAGCGGAGGGCTGATTTTCTTCAGAATGATCTCCACCATCTGGACTAACGATGCAATGACCAGGATGTAGCTGATCGTGCGCAGGAAAGTGATGGATAAAGGGGCGAGAACATAGGTAGAAATCGTCCAGGTCACGATGGTAGCGAGGGTCATGACAAACATCACGGCGGCGCTCATCCCGACCGAAGTGGATACCCTGCCCGACACACCCAGGAAGGGACAAATGCCGAGAAATTGAGCCAGTACAATATTCGAAACCAGGACAGCCGATATAATAATGACAATATATTCCATAGCCTTATGATTTATAGAGTGATTTCATAACCCGGTTGGACAGAGCTATCAGGTAACCTAAAACGATGAACGCCCCGGGTGAGAGGATAAAGACCAGTATCCCGTCGCCTTCAATAAACTTGAAGTTCATAATAGATCCGGCGCCCAGCATTTCCCTTACCGAGCCCAAAATGAACAGGGCCATGGTAAACCCCAAACCAATACTCAGGCCGTCGACCAGGGATGATACAAATGAATTTTTGGATGCAAAACCTTCCGCCCGTCCCAGTACAATACAGTTCACAACAATGAGGGGGATGAAAATACCCAGGGCCTCGAACAGCGCCGGTACAAAGGCCTGCATCACCAATTCCACGATTGTCACAAAAGATGCGATGATCACGATAAATGAGGGAATGCGGACCTTAGAAGGGATGAATTTACTGATGAGCGATACCACCATGTTGGAGGATACCAGTACAAAGGTTGTGGCCGCACCCATGCCCAGGCCATTTTCTGCAGAGGAGGTCACCGCCAGCACGGGGCATAGGCCCAGCATTAAGACGAATACGGGGTTCTCTTTGATAAACCCTTTGGTAAAATTCTTCATCTGATTCATGGCTGTGGCTCTCCTTCCTGTTTCTTTAAAGCTTCATAAGCACGGCTGATCGCACCGGAAAAGGCCCTGGAAGAGATGGTAGCAGCCGTGATCGCATCCACATCTCCCCCGTCTTTTTTGACCTTCAGGTTATAAACATCGGGATTTTTACCGTTAAACTGGTTCTTCCATACAGGATCCTTCATCTTGGTCCCTAGCCCTGGGGTTTCCTTTTGCTGGATGACCACAGTATTGTATATGGTAAGATCAGG
>JAHYJL010000236.1 GCA_019429045.1 Bacteroidales bacterium | reverse complement strand
TAAGTTATTAACAGAAAATCAGTTAATTAACAAAAGAAAAAAAGAAGCAAAAAAAGAAAAGATCACAAACAATGTCTTTATAAAGAAGATTAACTAAAAACGGTCAACTCTATTCAGGCATCTTCACAATGACCATGCTCAATCGTCCATGCTCAATGCTCAATCGTCCATGTTTCTGCTACCGGCGCACGACGATTTTTTGCATGACAATGCTGCCGTCGGCCTGCTGCAGGATGCAGATGTACATCCCGGGCTGCAGTTGTTCCATGTTGGTTTGCAACTGGTGTATTTCTCCATCGGCAGTATATCCCTCATACAGCGTGCCGACCTGCTGCCCGGTAGAATTGACCAGCCGGATCGTTGCCTGACCGGGCTCGCTCACCCGGTAAGAGATCATGGTCGATGTCTCAAACGGGTTGGGATAGGCTTGCAGGAACATATCCTCCGCGTACTCTGTGTGGATGGCTTCCACCGGTGTTGTTTTAAAGTCGGTGCAGTTGTGGTCTGTGCCGCAAGGTGCCAGCAGGTCCCCGTGGGCAAGATGCTCGGCCACATCATCCATGCCGATGCAAAGTGTTTTGCAGTTGTTCGGGTTTCCCGGAGGGCAGTGACAGAGCGCCACTTTGTCCAGGTTTTTCCCGCAGCGGACATCAATGACGCATACCCGGGTCGAAGCTTCAAAAGTGCATCCTTCGTCATCGGTGACCAAAACCGTGTATGTTGTAGATTCTTCGGGGCAGGCCACAAAGCTCTCGCCGGTTTCGCCGTTGTCCCACAGGTAAGTGTAGGGCTCAGTTCCTCCGGTAACTGTGGCGCTGACCTCCGCACATTCGGCGGGAGGATAGCCCAGGTATACGGTCTGGTAGGGGCTGGGTTCAACGTAGAGGTCCTGGGAATAGAAAACTTCTCCTATGGTGCCTGACAGGCTCGGGAATTCAGTTTTGACACCATCCACCATCAAATGCATCCGAATGGGGGCATTACCTGGCACCCACTCACCTGAAGTGGTGTTCCATTTATATGCCAGACCCGTAATATGCCCTGCTTCATGAGTGTAATCCACTTTTAAAAAATTGACCCCACTTGCATTTTGATCAAGAACATAGAGGTAATTTCCATCACTGTCATAATAGAAATAAGTTATGATGCTATTCTTCCAGGGACCGTTGGGAAACCCCCAGCTTTGGCTAGTTGTGATAATATGAAAGCCATTTTCATCATATTCATAAAGTCCTCGTCCCATGTTTATCCAGCCACCCATAAAATCCATGTAGATCTGGGTGGTTGTTGAAATGCACAATCCTTCAGTGTTATACTCATAAATTTTCTTTTCAGTATCTACCCAATCCTCTTCATCCCAATCATACCTCTGAACGAGCAACAGTAATAAATTCCCATGCTCATCGTAGGAATAATTATTAAGATTATATGGATACCAATCCTCTTCATCCTCATCATAAAACTCGATCAAAACGGTTGAAATATAACCATTTCCATCATAGTTGTAAGTAAGCCGACGTTCTGGGTACCAGTCTCCTTCATAGTCGTATTCCCATAATTCGGTGAGCAATACACCATTAATATCATAGGAATAGGATTTACGGTTTAAACTCGTAAGTACACCATCCGTAAGGATCTCTTTAACCGAGGTCATTAAAAGTTCACATTCATAAGAAAGGATTTCAGTGGTGGCTCTTATATTTCCCTTCCATGTAGTAGATGAGCAATAGGTCTCATCGGCATGGAATGTTTTCACCGGTGGGTCATCGGCCTGAACCCTGCCGGGAATGGCTGTGGAGAAGAAAATCATCAGGCCGGCAGCGATCGCCGCCATGGCCAGGCAATGGTAATTTTTTGTTTTCATGGCTTAGAAATTAAGTGATTGACTTGACCTGACTTGACTTTTATCAGTTCTGGACAAACTTATCCACCAAAAACCAATATTTATAGCGGGAATTTCTGAAATGCGGGAGTGAGTTTCTGAATGGTATTTTTATACGGGTATTTACAATGACCCTATTGCGTTGAGGAATTCATCCTTTTTCTGGCGCGATACCGGAATGGACTTTTCGTTGGTCATGACCACGTATCCCCCATCTCCACGGACATATTTGACGATCTGGCCCAGGTTGATGATATGGGATTTGTGAACCCGCATAAAGTCGTGATTAAGAAGACGTTCCTCGAAATTGCCCATTGGTTTTGAGACAAGGACCTGATTGCGGTTGACCAGGTAGAAGACCGAATAAGCCCCGCTTGCTTCCGCATGCACGATATTTTCGAAATCGATAAACACGTATCCCTCCTGGGTCGGCAGCGGTAATTTCCTGCAGTGCGGAGAATGTGAGGATCTTTCGTGTATCGGGGGCTTGAATGATTCGCACTTTTTCATGAACCTGGCCAGGGCATTGCCAAGGTCAGCCAGGGTGACCGGCTTGACGATGAAATCGAGGGCGCTGTGCCGGATGGCATCCAGCATATATTTGCTATATGAAGTAGTGACGATCACCTCAAAATGCACTTCAGGCATGGTAGAAATCAGGTCAAATCCCTTGCCGTCAGGCAGTTCGATGTCAAGGAAGAGCAGGTCGATGGGATGGGATTGAATCAGGGCCCTTGCTTCCTGCAGGGACCCGGCAATACCGGTAACCCGGATATGGGGAAAGTGATCTGCAAGAAGATAGTTTAACAACGAACTGCTTACCTTCTCATCCTCCACTATCAGGGCAGAAAATTCGCGTTGATTTGCCATTCGCACTTGATTTTAATGTAAATATACATTATATTTGGGAGAAATTCTATCCTGAATAATTCACAAACCAAATTTCACAACATTTTATCGGCATAAAACTACGGATTTTTTATGATTTTGCTCTTGAAGTAGGCGAATAGTTGATGTCTTGATGGGTTTTAGGTCTCATGCGGACAT
>JAHYJL010000028.1 GCA_019429045.1 Bacteroidales bacterium | reverse complement strand
TCGTTAAAATTTGTATTTTCGCCCATGGGGTAAATTTTTATTTAAAATTCGCCTCAAAGATATTGAATATCAATGAGATAATAAAATATTTACCCCACTTTTTTTAGATTTTTATGAATAATTCAGGCTAAATCTATCAGTTGTTCATTTAATTGTTTTTCAAACTTCTTCATTTTAGTTCTATATCCTTCCAGAACTTCTTTTTCTTGTTTTTTCAAGTTGAGGATTCTCACATATTTGGCATAGTCACTTGGATTGATAGAACTATCCGTAATACTTCTTTTTGTTTGAGCAAATTCATCTCTGAAACTTTTTACTAAGCCACTAAATTCTTTTTGCTTTTGAGTAATAGACAGAACCGTCTCGAAATCATGATCTCTTTTTGTGGAAGAAATTGCTTTTAATTTTTCAAAGCGTGTAAAAATTTCTTCATAAGCATTTAAAAACTGTTGAAATGCTTCAGATGCTACTTTTGACTTGTAAACTTTTAAGTTTTCAAAATAGAAATCATACTTCTCTATTATTTCATCGATATCCTTCAGGAAATCACGACTAAATTGTATGGCTTCAGTAATTTTGTCTTCATCTCGTGAAAACTCAATCTCTTTATTGAGCTTTTCTAAGATTCCTTCTTGTTCAAATAAGTTGATACGATGAGTGTATTTTTCAATTTCCTGAACCACCTCGGGAAGTCTTTCTATACTTGTTTCTAACTTTCGTTTATCCTGGATAGTTTGAGTAATCTGCCACGTTTTTTGCTTTATTTGCTCTCTGATATCTTTTAAAAGATGAGAGGGAACTAGTTTTTCTAAGAAAAGATCATTAAATCTTCTCTTTTCACCTTCTGAAAGGTCTTTTTGACCGAAATAGATAGGTTCATTGCCTCCAAAAAGCTCACTGACTGGGATATTCAATTCCCTATTTTCTTGCTTTATAACAGCAGGGCCATTAAACTCCCTTTCAACTGTATAGTTTCCAGTTTGAGTAACAATTTCAAGAATAACCTTGCCCCCATCAGCAAGGCCTTTTAATACCAATTCTAATTTTTTGTCTTTGTCTTGCTCATCAACCATTGAACGGAGGTCCAAACAAAAACGGATGGTTTCCAAAACACTCGATTTGCCTGCTCCTTTACCTCCAATTATGCTATTTAATTCAGGAGAGAGATGCAAGTTTAAATTCTCCAATCTTGATTTTTCATTTCCTTCAACACGAATACTCTTTATATAACTATAGTTATATTTTGGTATTTTTGAAGCGATCCTGACTTTTTCGTGCTTTAAAATGTATTTTATAGAATTAAAATCGTAAGAGCCTAACTTTATGTATGTTTTTTCACCACGCCCTATGTCTTCTAATAATTTTGGATCACATCCTTCCACAAAAGCTGGTTTAAATCCTGAATTACTAAAAAGATTCAAAATCTCTTCTTCAGTTTCCCTTTTTCTTACTTTTTGAAATGCTAAAACCCTTTCTTGTATTAGTTTAAAATCGTCCGTTTCCCAAAAATTTCTGATACGTTTGCCTTTTTCTGTTTCATAAAATAATCCTTTTTCCGCATCAACATGAGCAGGTATTATGAAAAAGTCAGCATGATATCCATTTAATTTCTTGATTAAATCAATCAGGTTGAAATTTGAACATTGATTAGCAGACCATGATTTGTTCTCAAAGGCAGACGATTCCAATTGATTGATTTTATTTATCCTCAATTTGTTATTGATCCACTCATCATAATTAAAACAAACAATGACATGCACATCATTGCCGCCCTCATTGATACATAACTCCATGCCTGGAATCAGGTAGATATTTCTTTTTAATGCCTTTTTATATAGTTCTCTAAATTCATCCACATATAATCGGTTATAATTGGCAATCACGCCAACTTTAATCTCAGCTTTTTCTAATAGTTCAAGATAGGCATCAAAAAACCGACTATCTTCATCTGTATATTTTAGTCCAAGAGGATCAGCTTTCGTATGCAAATGGAAATCAGCCCGAAGCCAGGTCGCTCCATTTTCAAAGATATTTTTGGTTTCGCTTTCCATTTTAATCGTTTTTAAATCGTTTTAAACTCCACCCCGGCATCCCGCATTTGCAACACCGTATTGGTTTTCAACCGGTCGTTGTCTTTGAACAGGATGTCAAGGGTAATTACTTTTTTGGGTTGTAAGGCAATCATTTTGTCAACGGTTGGCTGGTCGATGCTATCAATGGCAATGATCAATTCTCCGCCATTGATGCTGTAAAAATTCTCTATTTTTTCCACTTTGTCGGTCAACAGATAACCCGCTTTCAGCATCAGTTCATACAAAATGTTGACCTGCCCGCTGCTTTCTCTGACCGGGTTGGTAAAAGCATCCAACTGCTCAACCAGGTTCTCTTCATTGATTTCACTGCCCCGCCAAATTCTGAAGTTGGAAGGGGAGAGCTTAAAAGCTTTGAAACCTAAATCGGGTTGTTGGGTTTCTTTGTTATCACCAAAGTCAATTTGTTCTCCCTTCTGCTTTCGTTCTGCCACTTGTTCCGCTTCAATTTTCTTAATTACCCTTCGGGTTCGCTCCCTGCTGATATCAGCGATAGTTTTATAGCCTGCTTTGTAAACTTCGCTGTTTTCATCACATTGCTCGGGAAGTTGCACCAAAATGAATTTTCGGTTACCTCCATCTTCATTGTTGAGTTCTAAAACGGCTTGAGCGGTAGTACCTGAACCTGCAAAGAAATCAAGGATTATACAATTTCGCGAAAGTCCTTGTTCTAAAATTGTTCTAATCAACTCTTTTGGCTTTGGAAAGTCAAAATACTCTTTATCATTAAATAATGACCTTAACTCTCTTGTCCCTTGAGTATTAAAAACAGTATTTAAAACTGTAGAAAAACCTGTAAACTCACTTTCCAAATCTTTAAGAAATTTCTTTCTCCTTGGACGTCCATCAGGATTTATGGGAAAAATAACTTCACCATTTTTAATCAGCTCTTGCATTCGCTTTGGTTCATAACGCCAACCGGTTGTCGGACATTTATATACAATACCTGTTGATGGATCAGTCAAATCATAGTGTAAATTTGGTCTTTGATCGGGAGTAGCTAGTCCTACCATGTTATCGCTCATCCAATCCCCTCTTGGGTCATTGTCGGGGTTTGAATATTTATCCAAATCTTTTTCAGCCCCTCGAATAATCCCCCTCTCGGATTTTCCATAACATATTACGTATTCATGGTCCACAGAAGCTCCTTTTTTAGAGCGGCTATCAACATTTTGTCTTCTTTTCCATATAAATTGAGCGATAAAATTTTCCTCCCCAAAAATCTCATTCATGATCAATCGCAGATTATGCACCTCGTTGTCGTCAATATGAACGAAGATGACCCCGTCGTCACGCAGTAAGTTTTTGGCCAGGAACAGGCGGGGGTACATCATGCTCAGCCAGTTGCTGTGGTAATGCCCACTGTCTTTGCTGTTTTTCCTGAAAAGATCTTCTTTCATCAGGTAGCCTTCTTCATCCTTTTCACCCGTGCGTTTCCGGTATTCATCCCTGTTTTCCTTAAAACTGTCGGGATAGACAAAGCTGTCGTTGCCCGTGTTGTAGGGCGGGTCTATGATGATACACTTTATTTTCCCGTAATAACTTTTCTGCAATACCTTCAGCACTTCAAGGTTTTCACCTTCAATAAAAATGTTTCCGCAATCGGAAGACAAAAATTCCTCTATCCCGGGGACATTACTCAAGGCCGGATCAAAAGTCTGAGAACTCTCTTCTTTTAGTGGTCCGACGACTGAAGCCGTCGGTTCCAATTTTGTAACATCTTTATAACCAACGGCTTTAGTCGTTGGAGCACGATCTAATATCTGGTGGCAGTTCGATGTAGATGACTTTTGATACAGCCTCCCGGGGGTGAGGCTTTCTTCGGGTTGCGGTTTCAGTGTGGCCGTGGTCGGGATTTGCAATACCCTGAAAGCTTCGCTTTTCCCCGCCCAGTTTAATACATAACGTTCATTATTGAAATTAATATCTTCTGTGAAGGATGCTTTGAACTTCTCAAAATCAATCCTGTCTTCCGTGAAGATTTCGGGAAAACCGGCTTTCAGTCTCGATAATCTGTCTTGTAAAATATTTAATGATTCTCCGTTCATTTTTTCTTCCGCTTAAAGAATTCAACTTTTTTCCCGGCAGCAATCAAGGCTTCCTGGGCAAGGTCTTCGTGCAGTACTTCCACGGCTATTTTATCGCTTAACCAGGCTAAAAGCAATACATCAGAATTCACTTTATAATACTTTGCAAATGATAGAACTTGTGCTTTGTTGGGTTTTCTTTCATCACGCTCAAACTTGCTCAACAGGGCCGTATCCATATCTAAAGCCGCTGCCACCTGTCGAAGCAGTAATCCCTTTGATTCACGGTATTCCCGCAGTGTCTGACCTAAAGTATTCAATAGACTGATATTAGACTTGTCAATATTTGTCCAAATATACGAAAAGTTTATATTTGCTGTAAATTTTATGTAATTTTCCAGTTTTGTATCGAATCTTCCAATTAAAATAAGTTGTCAATGAAGAATTTCATACTCATCCTTTTCCTGGCCCTTATGTCGATTCCGGCCGTTTCGCAAAAATCCAGCCTGGTCTTTTGTATCTTTACAGGTTAAATTCATAATAATGAAATCTCACAGATACCATCCCTACCGGCTTACGCGGAGGGATTTTATGACGATCATGGGGCTGACCACGGCCGGGGTGACCCATTCCATGAAGAACCTGGTGGGGATCGTTCCCTTGCAGTATTACCAGTTGCCGGGCATCACCGGCAGGCGGGGAGTGCGACAACCACCTGTGGCTGGCCAGACAGAAAGGGATGGGAACCAACCTCTTAAGTGAGATCGAACTGCTCGGCGATGGCGCCGGCATTATACTGGGGATGGATGACCACGGGGAAATCGCCTCCGCTCAAAACGGCATCCGGCTCTATCCCAACTACCCCAATCCCTTCAGGTCATATACCAATATCAAGTTTGCCCTGAAGGAAGATGCCGTCATACAACTGAGTATCCTGGACCAGGCGGGAAGGACTGTTGCTGTTTTACAGGAAGGATTGGTTGAAAAAGGGGAGCATATTATTCGGTATTCCAGTTCCGGTTATTCCCCGGGCCTTTATTATTTCAAGCTATCTTCAAATGGCAAAAGTCTGTCAAGGAAGATGATGGCAGCTGGTAATTAAACCATGGCCACCAAAAAAATGCTCAATCGTCCATCGTCCTTGCTCAATCGTCCATGATTCAGCACCCGATATACCTCGATATCACCAATCTCTGGATCTCGCTGGTGCCTTCGCCGATCTGCAGCAACCGCTGGTCGCGGTAGTGCTTTTCGATGTCGTAGTCTTTCATGAGCCCGTAGCCGCCGTGGATCTGGAGCGCCTCGTCGGCCACCTCGCGGGCGATCTCGGAGCAATACAGCTTGGCCATGGCCGATTCCTTGCCGAAGGCTTGCCCGGTATCTTTCAGCCAGCAGGCTTTGTAGAGCAGGTTGCGGGCCAGCTCGATCTTGGTGGCCATGTCGGCCAGTTTGAAAGCAATCACCTGGAACTTGATGATGGGCTGGCCGAACTGCTTGCGCTCTTTGGCATACTGCATGGCCAGCTCGAAAGCGCCCTGGGCCAGTCCCAGCCCCATTGCGGCGATGGATAAGCGGCCGCTGTCGAGAGTGCTCAGCATGATGTGCGACCCTTCGCCCACCTTGCCCAGCAGGTGATCTTCCGGTACGCGGCAGTCGTCGAAAAAGAGTTCCGCCGTGTCGGAAGCGCGCCAGAGCATCTTGCCGTGCATGGCACGCCGGGTGAAACCGGGAGTGTCTTTCTCCACGATGATGCAGGTGTATTGCTTCTTGCCGTCTTTCTCGCCGGTCACGGTCTGTACCGTTGAGCCAATGGAGATATCCACCGAGCCGTTGGTAATGAAAATCTTGGAGCCGTTGATCACCCATTGCCCGGCGTCAAGGTAGGCTTTGGTCTTGGTGCCGCGTGAATCGGAGCCGGCTTCGGGCTCGGTCAGGCCGAAACCCCACAGAGCGTTGCCGGTGCACAAGGGCGGCAGATATTTCATCTTCTGTTCCTCGGTGCCGTAGTAATAAAGCGGACCTATCCCCAGCGAATTGTGCGCTGCCAGCGTGGCTGCCTGGGAACTGTCGACGCGCGCCAGCTCCTCCACGGCTATGATGTACGACAGGTAATCGAGGCCCTGCCCGCCGTATTTTTCAGGTAAATACATCCCGAAAAGGCCCAGCTCGCCCATCTTCCGGGTGATGTCATGGGAAAATTCAGCTTTCTCATCCAGCTCCTTGGCCACCGGCCTGATCTCCCGCTCGGCAAACTCACGTACCGTGTCGCGGATCATGTTCTGTTCTTCGGATAAATCAAAGTTCATATTCTATTAAAATTCATTATTGCAATTATTTCTCGCAGATTTACGCAGATTTATAACGCAGATTTACGCAGATGTTATACAGATATCTGAACCAGGCTTGTGCTGGAATTAACCATTTCTCCCACTTTTACATTTACCTTCTCCACTTTTCCATCGACAGGGGCCACAATATTGTTCTCCATCTTCATCGCCTCAACGATCAGCAATGTTTGCCCCTTCTTCACTTCTTCCCCCTGTCTGACATTAATCTTGATGACCCTCCCCGGCATGGGTGACACGATCCTGCCGTCACTCTTCCCTCCATGGGCATCAAAGCTCCCCAGTATCTCTTTCTTGCCAAGGACATCGGTTCGTTTCACCCCGAAAATATGCCCGAGGTAAGTGACATATCCATTCCCCTCATCATCCGAAGAAACGAAAAACTCCAGTTGTTGTTCATCCAGGATCACCTCCAGGTATCCTTCTTCACAGATCCGGACAAAGGCCGTATGCTTTTTATCATTGATTGTAAGCAGGTAGGCGCCATTGATGGCTTTTTCGACCGTAAAACGGAATGGTTTGTCCTCAACCGTACCTTCCAGATCCATAACACCGCGCCAGTATCCGATGTGATTCCAGATGTTTTTTCCCGCTGCACCATTCCCGGTCTGCCTGCAACTGAAATCATAGAGGAAATAGGCAAACCCCGGAATATGGACAGGGGTTTCCGCCTGTTCTTTCTTCAGCACATCGATGATCTCCCCGGAATGTTCATCGCAAAATTTCGTGGAGAAGTTGTTGCTGATGTACGCCTGGTGATCCATGAGCTGCCGCAGGTAGGCGATATTGGTACTGATCCCATGGATGATGAAATGCTTTAGCGCGCCGGTCATCTTCACCCTGGCCTCTTCCCGGGTTTCCCCCCATACCACCAGCTTGCAGATCAGCGGATCGTAAAAGCTATGGATCGTGGTGGCCTCCATGATACCGGTGTCAATCCGGATATCTTCTCCCTCCGGTTCGAGATAGTATGTCATCTCGCCGGGGGAAGGGAGAAAGTTGTTTACCGGATCTTCTGCATAGATACGGCATTCGATTGCATGGCCGTATTGCACCAGCAGGTCCTGCTCCAGGTCGAGCGGCTTGCCGGCGGCGATGAAGATCTGCTCCTTGACGATGTCGATGCCGGTAACCAGCTCTGTGACGGGGTGTTCTACCTGCACCCGGGTATTCATCTCCAGAAAAAAGAAATGCAGGTCTTTATCGACAAGAAACTCCACCGTGCCGGCACTGTTGTAACCGATCTCTTTAGCGATCCTGACGGCCGTTTCGCCCATTTTTTCGCGTACCTCCGGGGTGAGTGTCGGTGAAGGCGATTCCTCGATGATCTTCTGGTGCCGGCGCTGGATGGAGCATTCCCTTTCAAAAAGATGGATCACGTTGCCGTGATTATCGCCCAGCACCTGGATTTCGATATGCCGCGGCTCTTCGATATATTTTTCGATGAAGACGGTACCGTCGCCGAAATAGTTCTTCGCTTCCCGGCTGGTGCTCTCGAGGACCTCGGCCAGGTTGGTGTCGTCATGGGCGATGCGCATCCCTTTGCCACCACCGCCGGCGGCTGCCTTGATCATGATGGGGAACGGGATTTCGCCGGCTCTTTTAAGCAAGGTGGTCATATCGCCAGTTATTCCGGCCGTCATCGGAATACCGGCATCCTTGAGCGCTTCCCGCGATTCGATCTTATTGCCCATCAGTTTCATCGCCCGGGCATTGGGACCAATGAAAACGATTCCGGCTTTATCGCAGGCTTCGACAAACTTCGGGTTTTCAGACAAAAAGCCGTACCCGGGATGAATAGCCTGGGCCCTGCATTTTTGAGCAATATCAATGATCTTCGGGATGTTCAGGTAGGTCTCCGCCAGGTCGTTCCCGCCCAGGTAGTAGGCTTCATCGGCCATCAAGACGTGCATGGCATGCATATCGGCCTCTGAATAGATGGCCACGGCCCTGATGTTCAGGTCCTGCACCGCCCGGATTACCCTGACAGCAATCTCGCCGCGGTTGGCAATTAATATTTTCTTAAAGAGATCCATATAGAAAGTTACAATTAACAGTTTAAGCCCCCTCCCCTGAATCGGTGGGGGTCAGGTCCATTTCGGTTTCCGCTTCTCCAAAAACGCCGCCATTCCCTCCTGCCCTTCTTCCGAGGCCCTGATCTCTGCTATCATTTTGGCCGTTGATACGAGGGCCTGCTCGAGCGTTTCTTTATTGCTGATATTGAATATCAGGTTTTTGCAATGGCTCATTGCCTTCGGCCCGCTGGTGCGCAGCAGGTCGATGAGTGATTGCAGGTATTGTTCTATCTCTTCCGCCGGCAGCGACTTATTCACCAGCCGGTAGTGTTCCGCTTCTTTTCCCTTGATCCGGCGCCCGGTAAGCATCAGCTCGCGGGAGCCGTATTCCCCGACGCGCTTGGTCACATATGGCGAAATGCAGGCCGGCACCACTCCGATCTTGACCTCGCTCAGCGACAAAGTGGCGTTATCCTCCGCGATGGCTATGTCGCACGCGGCCAGCAGGCCATTCGCCCCGCCGATGGCGGCGCCATGCACCACGGCGATGGTCGGCTTGGTGCAGGTATAGATGGTGAAAAAGCATTTCGACAGGTTCAGGCTCTCCTTGAAGTTCTGTTCAAAGGTGTATTGCGCCACGCCGCGCATCCAGTTCAGGTCGGCGCCGGCGCAGAACGACTTACCCCTCCCACGCAGTATCACGATCCGGATATCTTCCATGCGGTTGATCATCTCGAAACAATCGATCAACTCCCGGATCATAACCTCGTTAAAGGCATTGTGTATCTCCGGCCGGTTCAGCCATACGATCCCAAGATCGTCCTGCCGTTCAAATTCAATGGTAGAAAAACTATTCATATATCTTATTTTCAGCCCCCTCCCCTATGTGGGTGGGGGTTTACATTCTAAACACTCCGTATTTCGTCTCAGGGTACTTGCAATTCAGCGAAGCGGCAATCCCCATGGCAATGTATTTTCTTGTATCAACCGGGTCGATGATGCCATCGTCCCATAGTCGTGAGGTGCTAAAATAAGGAGAACCCTCTTCGTCATATTTTTTCAGGATCTCGGCGCGCAGCTTCTCCCTTTCCTCCGGATCCATCTCCTTGCCCTGTGCCTTCAATTGCTCCTCCTTCACCTGGATGAGCACGTGGGAGGCCTGCTCGCCGCCCATCACCGAAATGCGGGAATTGGGCCACATGAAGAGCAGGCGCGGGTCATAACCGCGACCAGCCATGGCATAGTTGCCGGCGCCGAAAGAGCCGCCGAAGACGACGGTGAACTTGGGCACATCGGCATTGGCAACGGCATGGACGAATTTTGCGCCGTCCTTGGCTATGCCTCCGTGCTCATATTGTTTCCCGACAATAAAGCCGGTGATGTTTTGCAGGAACAGGATAGGTATCTTGCGGGAAGTGCATAACTCGATGAAATGAGCCCCTTTCAGGGAAGATTCGGAAAACAGAACCCCGTTGTTGGCAAGGATTCCGACAGGGTAACCCATGATATAGGCGAAACCGGTGATCAGTGTCGGTGCATAACGGGCTTTGAATTCCTGGAAACGGCTGCCGTCGACAATGCGGGCGATGATCTCTCGGGAATCGACCGGCTTTTTAAAGTCGATGGGCGCTATTCCGTAAAGTTCTTCCGGATCATAATAAGGCTCCTCGATGGGCACGGTATTAAGGACCTGCTGTTCCTTCTTTTCCAAAGTTTGAAAGATGTTGCGGCAGATCTGGATAGCATGCCGGTCGTTTTCGGCCAGGTGGTCGGCCACGCCAGAGATAGCGGTATGAACATAAGCGCCGCCGAGCTCTTCGGGTGTAACCACTTCACCGGTAGCCGCCTTGACCAGCGGAGGGCCACCGATGTAGATGGTGCCCTGCTCCTTCACGATGATCGTTTCATCGCTCATGGCAGGCACATAAGCACCGCCGGCAGTGCAGAAGCCCATTACGCAGGCAATTTGCGGCACACCCATGGCCGATAAACGCGCCTGGTTGTAAAAGAACCGGCCGAAATGAAAGCGGTCGGCAAAAACCTTCGCCTGTTCCGGTAGGAAAATCCCCCCTGAATCGACCATGTAAACGCATGGCAAATGGTTGTCCATGGCGATCTGCTGCGCCCTCACATGCTTTTTGATGGTCTCCTTGACATAAGTGCCCCCCTTGATAGTGGCGTCGTTGGCGATGATCAGCGCCTCCTTCCCTTCAATCACGCCGATGCCGGTGATGATCCCGGCGGAAGGGAACTGGTTGCCGTACTCCCCATAAGCTGCCATGGGCGAGAGTTCTAAAAAGGGAGTGTTGGGGTCAAGCAGCAGGTCAATCCGCTCCCGTGCCAGTAATTTCCCCCGCTGCTTGTGCCTTTCAATGGCCTTGGGCGGTGCGCCGTGCATAACTTGCTGAAGAAGAGTACGATACTCTGATAAAACCTTGAGAAACTGTGACCTGTTGCCGGTATATTCTTTGGATTTCAGGTCGATTTTCGATTCAATACGAAACAATGTAATCGGGTTTAAATGAATAATGGTTTTAGTCGCAAAATTGCGACTAAAAATAGGGAAATTTTGATTACGCGTTAAAAAAATGTACTACCACTATAGTGAGACTACATTTTTCTAGAATCATAGCTTCAGGATGAGGTGGGTCCGGGAGGGAACGGCCCGATAGATCGCCCGCGCATCGGCTTCATCGATGACAATGCGTATCAGCAGGGGTTGATCGGCTTGCCGGGGGCTTTTTAATGTCTGGAAAACGGAATGTCTTGATTCCTTCCTTTTTTTCGACCGGTATGATTTAATGACCGGATAATCTTCCTCTTTCAGCGGATCAGCCTGCTCAAATTCAATCGCCAGGTTGCGGTCGAAGAAAAAAGTGAAAAAGACCGCGGTTGATTCGGGAGGCAGCGGTGTGCTGGAGGTCTGGGCTGCCTCAGCCGTGTCTTTCGGGGCCTGCTTCACCACAATTGGCATTTTGGGAATTGTCGACAATTCCCTTTCAAGGGTGAAAGGCTCCGAAATCCAGGGAAGCAGGTTTTCATGGCTGATTAGTGAGAAGCGCCGGCTTTTGCTCAGATCGATGATTTTGTTGGTTCTGACAGGGACCCCTTTGATCTCGAGTAAAAGTAAACTATCCCTCAGGTCGAGTATCAGATAGATGGAGTCCTTATCGGCAAGGGAAAGGCGGTTTTTCTGGAATACCTTTTCGTTTTCCAGGGAGATTATGTTTTTGAGGCTGGCTAACATATCATCGTTCAGTGATATTTTCCCTGAGAGCACTGTATCAGAAGAAATATCAGATGTTACCGGGAATGGTTTGTGATTTTTCGCTGGTAGAACAATTCCATAAACAATGAGGAAAAGGGGCAGGGAAATGACAAGAACGGCAAAGAGCACCTGTACTCTGCGATGATATCCGAACCACTTAATGAATGCCAGCAACGTTTGCAGAAAATGCTGGATTTTTCTTTTCCAGATTGACAGCCTGTCGTATAACTTATTGATGATATTAACTTTCATTGCAGCCGGATATTTCAATAAATATAAACCCTTGCGCCGATCGGCAGCGTCTTGTAAACATCAGCAAGGTCTTCGTCGCCCATCCGGATGCAGCCGTGTGTTACCGGCATACCGAGAAATCTTTTATAAAGCGTGCCATGGATCAGGTATCCTTTCCCGAGGCTGAGGGCATAATCCCCAAGTACGCCGTATTCATACCTGGAATGATGGGTGGCTGAGGGAATGGGGAGGCCATCCTCCACAAAAGCCCAGTCGGGTTTGCGCCATACCGGGTTTGGGGTTTTTCCCTGTATATGGAACATGCCGCGCGGGGTTTTGAAAATCCATTCCCGGAATTCGCCGGCCTGCAGTACAGTATAGCTGCCAGTTGAGCACATACCATGCCGGATCTGCTGGCCGTCTTTCATTAACAGAAAATCGTTTCCGGAGGTGTTTATGATCAGATAGGGTTGCTTGGGGATGTATGCTGCCAGTTTTTTCCGGATGGCAGCCAGCTCCTTTTCAAGCGATGCCTGGTAGGTTGAAAATTTTTCAGGTCCGATCCTGGCCGCGGTGGCTTTCAGTTCCGCTTTGGGCTTGAATCGCAGGGCTGTCTCCTGGATCCTGGAAAAATTGCGGACTATCGGCCAGGATAATAAAGCCGAAAATAACAAGCCCAGGAAAAATACAACCAGTACCTTCATAATTTCTAAAATCCGTTTAATTCCTTTAAACTTCTCAATGACCCCACGATAGTTACCGGGGTACCAACCGATACCATTTCATAGAGCTTATCCATGTCATCGTTGGTTAGTGCAACGCACCCATCTGTCCAGTTGATGCCTTTCCCTCCGTCGCCATGGATTTCTATCAGGTTCCCGATGCCCCGCTTCGCAATTGTCCCGTTTTTCACATTGGTATCGTAACGGGTTTTGTCATCATCATTCGGGTAATTGATCAGCAAAGCTTTGTAATATTTTGTTTCGCGACGGGCTTTCTTTTTCGTGACATGATATTTGCCTTCCGGGGTTGCTTTATCGCCCCGGTATAATTTGGTGCCGATCCAGTTGGGACCCAGTTCTGCATCGAATTCCCTCTTCAGTTTTCCCCCATGATATACATAGCACCTATGGGCAAATTTATCGACAATGATGACGGCCGCCTTTTTGTTCTTGCTCCATGCAATGGTTTCATCCGCCCAGCGGCGCCATTTGGGAAGGTCTTTAAAATAGCCCGAAAGGAAGCCGTGGGCTTCCGAGACCGATTTGGTAATAAGTTGGCTGGCTACATCGAGGTTCAGCCCGACCTGTTTGTAATCGCCTCTTTCATAGGCTTGTTTTGATTCCAGGTAACGGAGGCGGGCATTTGAATAATTCTGCCGTGCAGTGCCATTCAACGGCAGATGGGCATAATTGACCTGGAAATGATCGATCTTATGCCCAACCGTTTTCAGTTTATTGCTGAGCCCCGACTGGAGTGAGTCTTTGATGTGAAGTGCCTTTTCAGACGCCAGCGAGGCCTGTTCGTTGGTTGTTCCGGCCAGCGTCTTCAATTTCTCATAATTCCGGACAAAAATCAACCGCTCGTTCTGGTATTTCCATTCATTCATCGCCAGCTGCCAGGATCTTTCTGCCGATACCATCATACGGGGGGCATATTTCTCGGCCTCTACCTCACGGGCATAGCTGAGCCCGGACTGTGCCTGCTGTATCGCTTCCATGGGTGGTTTGGTTGAAAAAGCCACCAGGAATGTGAACCCGATTCCTCCAATAATAGCCAGAAGGATCATGGTCAGGAATAACCTTCGTATTATTCTTCCTCTTTTACCCATATGAGATGATCAGCAAACTGATGAAGACCCCGGGGATGCGTCAGGCATGACCGGGGTCTTCAGCTAAAACGTATGATGGATATTTTTCAGTATCGTCTGACTAAAAATTCGACGCAAAAATAGCATTTTTCTTAGTCAAATTTTACCGTTTTAAATTGGCCTTTTCGTTTTGGCAATCACTTCCTGAAGTTCCGATTTCAGGGAGTTGCCTTTTTCGGTAGCGGCTTTCACTTTGTCAAGTGCAGTCAGGTAATCGCCGTTTTCGATAAGGGTGGATACTTCCGCGAGGGTAGCTTCAACCAGTGCGAGGTCATTCTTGATGGCTTCGAGGGCTTCTTTGCCTTCTTTGCCCTTGGGGGCCTTAGCAATCAGGTCATTCACCTCAGAGACCATGGTAGTGGCTTCGGCCAGCATCTGCTGGGCTTCATCCTTCACCTCCTCCTTGCGGATGCCTGCATTTTCCTTCACTGTCTCAGAAATGACAACAACGTCGTTCAATTTTGAGGTCACATTCTTGTAGCTTCTGAAAAGGGCGAATTTGGATTTCTGGTTCTCGATTTCAGTCATCGCAACATTCAGCGAATCGTTCAGCGCTTTGTATTCCGCCGGTGAATAGCGATCGGCTTCTGCAGCCTTGGCAGCTTCAACAGCAGCCTTAGCATTGGCAATCTCCACTTCAGGAGGCTTGGCACAACTGGTAAACAGAATAGCCAAAGCAAAAAGGGAGGCGAGGGTTAACATTACGTTTCTTTTCATTTTTTAAAATCTCCTATTTTTAAGGGTTAAACAATTTTTCAATGAATGATATAAAGTCACCCCCCTTTGTCAAAGGCTGTGCCAAACTATTAAATGTTAGGGTATGAGGGTGTCTCAAAAGTCAAAAAATCTCTTTTTTTTAGTAGTCCGACGACTGAAGCCGTCGGTTCCAACTTTTGTAACATACTCGGAGCCAACGGCTTTAGTCGTTGGGGCACGACCCAATTCCAGACATTAAAGAGGTTGTATCAAAAGTTCTTTAACCACAGAGATCGCAGAGAAGGCACAGAAAACACAGAGTGTTTAGTGATTGATAATCAATTCTCTGTGTTCTCTGCGCATACTCCGTTACCTCTGTGGTTAATAAAGAATTTGACTTTTGATACAACCTCTTTAATTGCATAGACTTTTAAGACACCCTCAATAAATTCTTAATTCTTAATTGTCTGGAAATACGGCACGCTTGCCGGATTATCCCGCATTACTCAAATCAAACCGAATCTGGTTATCCGTTGATGCAATTTGTCGCGGGAAATCCCCAGGATTTTTGCCGCCCTGACCTGATTACCTTTTGATTCTTCCAGTACCCGCCGGATTAATTCCTCTTCGACCTGATCTATAACATATCTGTAGAGGTTACCTTCATGCTCCATAAGGTTTGCGGGCATATGAACATGAATACCGCTGCCGGTGGCCGGGTAGATTTCCATGCCGGATGAAACAATTTCACCGCGTATCAAATCCGGTGTGATCACTTTGCTTTTGCTCAGCAGCAGGGCCCTTTTCAGCAGGTTTTCCAGCTCCCTGACATTGCCCGGCCATGAATAAGCGATTAACATTTCCATTGTTTCCGGGAGGACCGAAACCATTGGGATTTTCATCTCCTGGCAGTACCTGGACAGGAAATGATTGGTCAGCAGGGGAATATCTTCGGTCCTGACACGCAATGGCGGCAGTGTGATGGTGATGACCTTCAGCCTGAAATAAAGGTCTTCGCGGAATTGTTTGCCGGCAATGGCATTTTCCAGGTTCTTGTTGGTTGCGGAAATTACGCGGACATTCACCCTGAGTGTCTTATTGCTCCCAACCCGTTCGAAGGTGCCCTCCTGCAATACGCGCAAAAGCCTGGCCTGCAGGGAAAGGCTCATATCGGCGATCTCATCCAGGAATAACGTCCCTTTGTCGGCCATTTCAAACCTACCTTCTTTGACTTGGGAGGCGTCGGTAAATGCACCTTTTTCATGGCCAAACAGCTCGCTTTCGAGCAGCGTATCAGGAATAGCGGCACAATTAATGGCGATGAACGGTTTGTCGGACCGGTCGCTGTAACGGTGTATAGCTTTGGCTACCAGCTCTTTGCCGGTACCGCTCTCCCCGTTGAGAAGAACGCTGACATCGCTTGCCGCCACCCTGCCGATCATTTTAAAGACCTCCTTGATCGCGGGGCTCTTTCCAATGATCTGTTCGCCGGTTTGCACATCAGCCGGGCGTATCTCCATGCTGTCATCTTCATCGGACATCCTTTTCAGCTCAAGCGCCTCAGATATTATGGCCCTGAGCCTGTCGACATCAAATGGCTTCTCCAGGTATTCGAATGCACCGTATTTCATGGCAGCGATCACCCGCTCAGTCGTGCCGAATGCCGTGATAATGATCACCGGCAATCGCGGGTACATATCTTTCACCCGCCGGATGGCTTCCAGCCCGCTCAAACCGGGCATCTCGATGTCCATCAGTACCAGGTCGGGTTTCTCCTTTTTGATCACCGACAGTGCCTCCAGCCCGTTGCCCGATTCAAAGACCTGATATTCCGGCCCCTTGTAAAGCTTCCTGAAGGAATAGCGGACGCTTTCTTCATCATCGACGATCAATATCTTCTTTACATCCATCTTTCAACTTTTAACAGGAAGATGCACCGTAAACGTCGCCCCTTTGTCATTGTTGTTCTGCGCGCTGATCCAGCCGTGGTGCAGCTCAGCGATCCTTTGCGAAATGGACAGCCCGAGGCCAATCCCCTGGTCTTTTCCTTTTACGAAGGGATCAAACATGGCTTCCTTCATCTCATCGGAAAATCCTTTACCCGTATCTGAAATGCTGATTTGCAGGAACCGGTCTCCGGTTCCCTGGTCGCTGACGGATGAGCCAATGGTCAGCGTCCCGCCCTGTAACATCGATTCCAGGGCATTCAGTACCAGGTTCATGATGATCTGTTTGATCATACCAGGGTCAGCCTTGATGCGCAAGTCTTCCTGTGTGTGATTTTCTACCACATCGATATTACTTTGTCTGAACCTGGGCTGCATCAGCTCCAAAGTCTCCCGGATGACCGGTACGACAAGTACCTGCTGCATCTGTGGTTTGGCCGGCCGGGCGTATTTCAGAAAATTCCGGAGAAAGCCTTCCACCCGGTTGATCTCCTGGGTGATGATCTCCAGGTCGTGGCGTTTGTCTTCACTGAGATCGGGTTCCTGCATCATGGCATAGATCAGCATTTTAATGGCCGCCAGCGGGTTCCGTATCTCGTGGGCCAGTGCAGGTGCGATTTTACCGATGGCGGCAAGCTTGCCTGACCGCTCCAGCAGCTCCTTGTTCCTGCGGAGATCTTCATGCGCCTGGTTGATATGGCTGATCAGCCGGTTGATGTGGAGATCGAGTTCTTCCAGCTCTTTACCGGGTGACATTCGGATGTGTTCTACCACCTCGCTCCCGGCGGCATCCCTTACTTTCAGCACCAGCCGGTAGATCGGGTTGAGGATGATGCGTGCAATCAGCCATCCCAGGATCAGGCCCAGCCCGATCCCGCTGAAACCCAGCGCATACATGGCGGTTCGGATGATATCGTCATTCTTTTGGATCGACTCTTCATAAGCCAGCCTCGCGTTCTCCTTCGAGGCAATGAAATTGTTGGTTTTCTCCTCGATGGTGTTGATCAGGTCCTGGCTGGCATGCACGATCAGGGCGTTGGGCTGTGAGATCCTGCCGATCTTGTGCAGTTCCAGCGCGTTCCGCAGGGTCTGCTGATAGTTTGTGAAAAGGGCCGAGATCTGCTGGATCAGGTTGGCCTCTTCGGTTGTATTTTCCGAAGTCCTTGCTTTTTCCAGCAACGCAATGAACTCATTCTGCTTTTCCTGGAGCGCTGCGATCCGTTCCGGGCTGCGGTCGAAAAGATAAGTCAGCGATGCCGCCCTGATCTCGAAAAGCGACAGGTTCAGGTCCTTGGCTGTCCTGGCACTGCTGACGTTCTGCTCGATCAGCAGGCTGGTCTCATCCTGGAGCCTGTATATATACGATATGATCAAAAAACCACCCGCCAGGATCACTGCAATCGTAACCAGCGCCCAGACGATCATCTGGTAGCTAATGTGGAATTTCATACGTGGACGGCTCATCGATTATAGTTTTGATAAAATTAACAAATCTCACTCAAATTTCAATGCATCCACCAAATTTGTATTCGCCAGTTTTCCGACCTGGATGGAAATGGTCAGCCAGGCCAGTAATAATAACATGACAAGCGGAAGTACATAGATCCATGGGCTGAGGAGAGTTTTAAATGCAAACTGGCCAAGCCACCGTTCAGCGAGGAACCAGGCCAGGGGCAGGCCAATGATGCCAGCCAGCAAGATCAAACGCAGAAAATCAAAGCTGATCTGACGGGCTAACTGGGCTGAATCGGCACCAAGGACTTTGCGTATGCTCACCTCTTTCCGCCGTTGGTTAAAGGTGAAATTAGCCAGCCCCAATAACCCCAGACATGCAATGAACATCGCAACTAAGGAGAACCACAGTATGACTTCGCCGGTCATTTTTTCCCCGGTATAAACCTCACGGTAAAGGTCCTGATAATAATGTAAACTGAAGGGTTCCTCCGGCATCACCGAACGCCAGGCTGCCTCAAGCTTTTCTGGCATTGACCCGGACTGACCGGGCATAACCCTGACGGTGACAAAGCTGAATCCCAGCCAGGGATCCTTGGTGATTATAAGTGGTTTGATTTCGTGATGCAGGCTGGCGAAATGGAAATCAGCTACCACACCTATTACCGGGTGCTCTCCATCCCGGTATACTTTTTTCCCCACGGCATCATCCCATCCGAGCTGTCTGGCAAGGGTTTCGTTGATAAGAAAGGCCATCCTGTCTGAATTTTCACCGGGATCAAAACCTCTCCCTTCGATGACAGGTATCTCCATCAGTTCCAGATAAGACTCATCCACATCCAGTACGTTGATCATGATCGGAGCTTTCAACCCTTCCGGCAGATAACCGTTCATCGTGAGCCCTGAACCAGGTATGTCCGAACTGGCCCCGGTTTGAAGCACCATGGGGAGCGACCGGAAAGCCTGCGTTACCGCACTTTGATTTTTTCTGGCCAGATCGCTTACCAAAGGCACTACGATAAGATTTTCCCTGTTGAAACCCAAGGGTTTGCGGATCATGAAAGTGTTTTGTGAAAAGATTGCCAGCGTGAGGATAACCAGCACAAGTGTGATGATGAACTGGAAAACAACCAGGATATTTCGTAATTTTGATTTCCCTTTGCCTGATACCAATGTTCCCTTTATGCATTGCAGCGGCGGGAAACGTGCCATATACCATGCCGGGTATCCTCCTGCAAGGAGGCCGGTAGTCAATACCAGCAATAGTATAACCGGCAAAAGAAAGATTATGTCGGTATCGAATAGGCCTTGCTGGCTTCCAACAAAGCGATTGAAATTTTCCTGGAAAATATCCGCCAGAATAATTGCCACCAGGGATGCCACAGCGGTTGCCATCATGGTTTCGAACAGAAACTGCCGGGATATGTTTAACGGCGTGGCGCCAGCTACTTTTCTCAATCCGATTTCCCTTGCCCGTCCTATCGAAAGGGCAGTGGTAAGGTTTATAAAGTTGATGCAAGCCAGGAGCAGGATGAAGAATGCAATGCAGGACATGATGTACAGACCGGTCAGATCTCCCTTTTCATCGATTCCGAAATCCCTGGAGGAGAACAAATGGATCCTGGTCAGAGGTTGTAAATCGAGGTGCAGCACAAACCCGTGCCTGCGGTAAAGATAATTGATGTGTTTCTCCATGAAATCCGGGAACCTGTTCCTGAGGCGCTGAGGATCGCTCCCGGGGTAAAGGGCTATATAAGCCATGTAATTCCATCCGCCGTTCCAGTCGAGAAACAGGTTTGTGTCGAGATAAAGTGAAGAGAATGAAACCAACGCACTGAACTGCAGGTGGGAATCAGACGGAAAATCTTCCATGACCCCGGTCACCAGCAGGTTTTGAGCACCATTAAGCCTGACCACCTTTCCCAAAGGATCCTCGCTGCCAAAAACCTTCCTGGCTGTGGTTTCAGTGACGACGACCTGATAAGGGCTTCCAAGGGCTGTTACCGGGTCCCCTTGCTTAAGGCTGAAGGAGAATATTTCAAAGAGCGATGAATCGGCATAGGTCAGTTCTTCAATCTGAACATTCCTGTCATCAAAGGTGAAATATGCATCGCTAGGATTAGAAAACCGGACAAAATGGAAGACTTCGGGAAATTCTTCCGCCAGTGAAGGTGCGACAGCTGCGGTAATGCTGGATGTGGAAGAAAGGTCTCCGTCCTTTTCCTGGGTAACGATAACCCTGTAAATGTCATTCTTTTTATCATGGAAACGGTCGAAACTCAGCTCACGGATTACATGGCCCATGCTAAGTAAAACGACTGCAATTCCCACGGCCAGGCCCAGGATGTTCATCGCTGCGACAGCCCTGTTCCTCCATAAATTGCGCAGTCCTGAAATTAAATAGTGTTTCAGCATTTTAATTCAGTTGAGGTACCTGTATTTTGCTGCAAAATATAAACCACTGAACTGGTCTTCCTTTTTTCCGCCAGCCCTTCCAGGTATGCCATTTTCCCGATGACCATCCCGCTGATCATGGAAAACCGGTTTCCCTTGTATTTTTCACTCAGCATGGAGTTGTAAAACGGATCCAAAGGCAATCTCTTCATTTTCAAAATACTGAAGCCATGCTTTTCAGCCAGCAACTGAAATGTCTGCGGCGTGAAATGCCACAGGTGCCGCGGAACGTCGTATCCCGCCCAGAATTCTTTGTAATGACGGGCATCATAGGCGTTGCCGTTCGGCAGTGCAATGACCAGTACCCCTCCTGGTGCAAGATGTTTCCTGATCCTCTCCATTGAAAGATGAAAATCATGCAGATGCTCCAGTACATGCCACAGGGTGATCACATCGAATGGGCCGGTCAGTTTTTTTTCCTGGAAATCTTCAGGGGAAAAAACTTCCAATCCGAATTCCTTTTCAGCAAAAGCCTTTGCTTTCGGATCAGCCTCCACACCTGTTACATCATACCCTTTTCGATTCATATAATCCGCGAAATACCCCGTACCGCAACCCACATCCAGTAATTTTCCCTTACTTTTAATTTTCCTGATCATCTGCCACTTCCTCTGCAGCATCATTGTCCGCCCCAGGTGATACAGCCTGTTCATCAGGCCTTTCCTGATATCGGAATGGGAAATATATTCCCGGCTTTGGTAATACTTTCCCATTTCATCAGCATCCGGCGCATTTTGCGTGAATCTGAAACCGCAATCTTGGCATCGCCAGATTTCAAACGCTTCCCTTGTCAACATGAAATCAACCGTCTTCATCCAGGATGATACCTGGCTGGATTGGCACAGCGGGCAGCAGGTATGATGGACAGTTTGCACGATGGTTTCAGACATTTACTGAATTATTTTTCAAATGTAAAAATCTTAAAGGAATTTGCCACAAAATCACAAAAACACCAAAATTTACATATGAACATCGGTGTACTTCAAATTATAAAATAATTTTTCTTATTTTAGTCCCCTGAAAGCATTACCGCCTTTCGTCTAAATTTTAAATTCAAAATTTTTATGAACTTTCCTAAAAAAGTAACCATCGGAGATATCACCGTACGCGACGGTTTTCAGCATGAAGAGAAATTCATCCCGACCGAGGCCAAGCTGTGGCTGGCGGAGGAGTTGCTCTTATGCGGCTTCAGGCACATCGAGCTCACGAATCTTGGTAATCCGAAGGGGATGCCTCAGTTCAAGGATGCCGACGAACTGTTCAAGAAGCTCCGGGCCAGCAAACGGGTGGGGCACCTGCTGCCTGAGGTGAAGGTTACTGCCATCACTATCCGCGAGCGGGCCATTGAGCGGGCCATTGCCGCCCGCAAGGAGGGCTGGGGGCCCGACCGGATCCTGTGCATGGTTTCTACTAGTGAGTCGCATCAGAAAACCAACTCGGGGCTTTCCATCGAAGAATATTTCAATATGTGCGGGGAGTGGATACCCAGGGCGCTGGATGCAGGCATGAAGGTGAACGGCACCGTCAGCACCATCTGGGGCTGCCCGATCGAAGGGCCGACCGAGATGAGCAAGGCGATCGAATTCACCAAGCGCTGGTTCGACATCGGCGCCACCGATGTGGAGCATGCTGACCACGACGGCTCGGCCTCGCCCGACCGCGTTTACCGTTACTACTCCATGCTCATGGATGCATTCGGCTCGCCCGACAAGCACATCGTGCACTTCCACACCACCCGCGGCTGGGGGTTGGCCAACGTGCTGGCGGCATTGCAGGCTGGCATGACCAACTACGAGTCGACCATGGGCGGCATCGGCGGGCAGCCGGCCAACTTCGTGGATGGCGTCCCCGTTTCAGGTACCGGAGAATACTATTACAAAGACCCCGAAATCGTCGGTCTGGTCAGCACCGAAGACATGGTGGTGATGATGGATGAGATGGGCATTGACACCGGGATAGACATCGACCGGATGCTGGAGGTAGGGCAAATGGTGGAACGGATCGTGGGCAGAAGGCTTCGGTCGGAAACGATCCGCAATGGAAGAATTCCAAAATACATGAAATA
>JAHYJL010000235.1 GCA_019429045.1 Bacteroidales bacterium | reverse complement strand
CTACGGCGAACCGATCAAATCCAGCGGACTGACCAATACCGTCTATATCCATTACGTTGGGGATTTTGGATAATGGCACACTGATGACTATATTATTGCCACACAGGTGTCGGATAAACACCCTTTTTTATCAGTGCTTTGATTCTTGCCATGACAATCTCCCGGTCCTCCTGGTAGGTCATGCCGAACCACTGCGCATTGGTTGGCAAAACGGGGACCTCGACTTCGCCCGATCGTATCAGCCGGTCGATCACATTCGGCAATAGGAATTCCGCTTTCTCGCTGGAGGCATTTTCGCGGAGAAATTCCAGCAGATCTTTTTCCAGGTGATGAAACAAGGAGGGCATAAACCCCCAGATGTTCATGGATACCACCGTATTCTCATCAATCATCCGGTTTTTGCCTGTTTCATCCCGGCACATCACAATCTTGCCTTCCCGCTTGATTTTCAGTCGTTCGGTGATGCTTTTCAGCGTGCCGTCCGGATTTATTTCACATTCGGCCCTGGATACAAAACCATGCTCGGAGAGGGTATTTTTCAGGATATATCCGATAAGGACATAGCGCCCCTGCAGCAGGTTATCCAAATTTCCCAGGAAACCGGCTGCCAGTTCGTAGGACTCCCTTCCGTAAAAATCATCTGCGTTGATCATACAAAAAGGTTCCTGCACTTTCTCGCGGGCCACCCAGATGGCATGGCCGGTGCCCCAGGGCTTTTTCCGCCGGACCGCTGGCCGGAAACCGCCGGGGAGATCATCCACCTCCTGGAAAACATAATCGATCTCAATTTTGTCTTTCCATTTATCGAAAAAGATGCGTTGCATATCTTCCAGGATATCTTTCCGGATAACGAAGACGACTTTTTTGAAACCAGCGCGGATCGCGTCATAAATGGAATAATCGAGGATCGCTTCACCGGACGGGCCGACGCCTTCTGCCTGCTTCAGTCCGCCGAAGCGGCTGCCGATGCCGGCGGCGAGTATGAGTAGGGTTGGTGACATACTTATTTAGTTCAGAGTTCAGAGTTCAGAGTGCAAAGTTAAGTTGAGAAGTTATTAGTTATTAGTGAGGGTACTGTTTTTTGGTTATTTGATTCTTAGTCGGTGGAAATATTTGAACAACAGGAATGTACCGGCAAGGGCTATCCCTCCCAGGATGATTCCGGCCAGGTTGTTGCCATAGACAAAATTACCGATGGAAAACAATGCGCAGTAGATGATCAGACAACCTAAAAATACAAAAAGCAACTGCACGGGCATCTCCCAACGTTTATGGTCCTTTTTGGTAATATTGATTCCCTTGATGGCAGCTTTTTCAACGACCTTTTTCCAGCCTGGCCCGCCGGGGTGGGTGAGCAGGTAGAAGTTTTCAAGCGTTTTTTGTGGTTCCGGTTTGGTGAGTATTGTGGTAATCAGCCAGGCAAGGGTCGTAATGCCTGTTGCCAGTAACAATTTCATTGTGAAACCATCCAGAATTCCAGTCCTGACCGCATCATCTTCCACGAAAAAAACAAGGATAACGGCCACCACGGTCGCGACGATCATGGCCACCACTTCGGTCCAGGCATTGATCCGCCACCAGAACCAGCGCAGCAGGTAGATGGCGCCGCTGCCGGCACCCGACAGCAGCAGTATGTTGAAGGCCTGGGTGGCGTTGTTCATGAAGGTGAGCGAAAAGACCCCGGCGATGATCATCAGCAGCACGGTAGTGAGCCTTGCCATCATCACCAGTTCTTTTTCACCCGCCTTTTTGTTGATGAAGCGTTTGTAAAAATCATTCACCATGTACGACGAACCCCAGTTGAGGTGTGTTCCGATGGTTGACATATAGGCGGCGATCAGGGATGCTACGACCAGGCCGAGCCAACCGGGATGGAGCCTGGAGAGCATGACAGGATAGGCGATATCGTCTTTCAGGTAAGTTTCGGAAATATGCGGGAATTCAGCCCGGATGGCATCCAGGTCGGGGTAAATGATCAATGAGGCCAGGGCCACAATGATCCACGGCCATGGGCGAAGGGCATAGTGTGCAAAGTTGAAAAGCAACGTAGCGCCGACGGCGTTTTTTTCATTTTTGGCCGACAGCATTCGCTGGGCTATGTATCCGCCGCCTCCGGGTTCGGCGCCCGGGTACCATACTGCCCACCATTGCACCGCCACCGGAATGATCAGCAGCGGGATCAGAACAGAGGGATCTGAAAAATCGGGCATAAAACTGACCTTAGTTCCCAGCTCCCGCATGATCCCCTGGAAGCCACCGATTTCAATAATTTCCGGCTGACGGATGGCCACCACGGCTGCCAGAACGGCTCCAAACATGGCGATGGAATACTGGAAAAAGTCGGCCCAGACTACCCCTCTCAGCCCGCCCATGACTGCATAAATCACAACGACCACTGAAGCAGCAACGATCGTTACCCAGGGTTCGAGCCCGAACATGACGCTGCCGATTTTAATGGCTGCCAGCGAAACCGTGCCCATGATTAAGGTATTGAAAAACAAACCCAGGTAGATAGAACGGAAGCCCCTGAGGAAGGAGGCCGCCTTGCCGCTGTAACGCATTTCATAAAACTCCAGGTCGGTCATGATATTTGACCTGCGCCATAGTTTGGCGTAGATAAATACGGTTACCATGCCGGTAATCAGGAAAGCCCACCAGGCCCAGTTCTTTGCCACACCTGATTCCCTTACCATGCCGGTAACCAGGTTTGGAGTGTCGGCCGAAAAAGTGCAGGCGACCATGGAAATCCCCAGCAGCCACCATGGCATCCCCCTGCCGCCCAGAAAAAATTCACTGGTGTTTTTACCTGCCCTTTTCGACGCCATATAGCCGATAATAAGGATAATCAGGAAAAATACCGAGATAATGATCCAGTCGATCGTTATGAATTTCATAAGCAGGATTGAATCGTATTAGTGGGCATCTATCTGGTAAATATTGATTCCTGACGGACTGATACGATCAGT
>JAHYJL010000027.1 GCA_019429045.1 Bacteroidales bacterium | reverse complement strand
GCTCTTCCGATCTGGGATCCGTCGCAGTTCGTGCCCGATGCAGTGAAATTTTAGTACTATGAAAAAGATTGCTTTTCTGGTGCCGATAATACTGCTCTGTGCCATGAATACTATGGCACAGCCTGTGGAGGTTTCAGGTAAGGTCATCAACGGCAGTGGCTTGACCATCAGGGCAATGACATGGAAGGATCAGGTAACTTATCTGAAAGAGACCCTGGCATCGGAAACGATTGGCCCGGACGGGTCTTTCAAACTATCATTCGAAACAGAACAAACCCGATATATATGGCTTGATATTGCCTTCCAGCAGGCTGAACTGTTTGTCCAGCCTGACAAAAATTATGAAGTGGAGATCACACTTCTGAACCAGGCAATTGCAACCTCGTATTACGACCGTTTTGGGCTGCCCATGATAATAATCCGGGACGATCCCGATAAGCTGAATCTTTATATCCAGGACTTCAACCAGCTTTATAATGATTTTCTGCTTAGTTATACTGGTAACGTGGGACTGAGAAGTTCATCAGCATTGTTTGAAACATTCAGTAAGGCAGTCAGGCTTCGTTTTCAGAATGCTGCCAATCCTTATTTTAATCATTATGTGGATTACAAAATGGCTGGAATGCAGTTGTTCCTGCGCCTGAAAAGCCGCGATAACATTGGAATGGAATATCTTACAGGCAAGCCGGTCCTGCATGAAAATGTTGAGTACATGGATTTTTTTCATCTTTTTTTCGAAAAATACTTTCTGGCTGGCGGGAAATACTTTAATTACAATAAGACTTACGATCTGATCAATGGGAAAGCACCACTGGAAGAAATGCTCGACACCCTCAAAGCCGATCCTGTATTGCAGGACCGTGAAACCAGGGAACTGCTCCTGTTACTCGGTTTGAAGGAGCTTAATTCCACATCGGGTTTTAATAAAAAGCACATTGAATTTCTCATCAAAGAGCTGTCAATGAAGGCGGTTGCAATGGAGAACAGGACGATTGCGGACAACTTGCTGCTGCGTTTGAACCGGTTGCAACCCGGAAGCCCTGCACCCGAATTGAGCGCCACAGGTGTTCTGGATGGTAAGATATATAATCTGGAAGATTTCAAGGGACATCACCTCTACCTGGTATTTTTTGAATCGGGCAACCTTGCCAGCCAGGCTGAACTGAACATGATAGATGAGATTTCCGAAGAATTCAATCATAAGGTGAAATTTGTTGCCGTAGCCGTTGATAAGGATTTGCAAAATCTCCGTCAATTTACTGAGAACACGAAATTGCCGTGGCTGATTTTGCATTATGGCGGCAACCTGCAAATGCTGGAGGATTATGATGCATCCACCTTCCCCCATTTTATCCTTATTGATGACAAAAGCAGGGTTTTGCGCAGCCCGGCGCCCAGTCCGAGTGAAAATATCCGGAGGATATTTGAATCATTATAAACAATCCATCCCTGATCGGTGAAATTGGAGTAAATTTGCAGGCGAAAGAGGCAAAATACCTGCCATTGTGTCATAATTCTACCGGAAACCCAGCAGGAACAATTATTGCAATTCCGGATGTAAATGCTTAGGCCATGAATTTTTTGCAAAAATTATTTGGAGATAAGTCCACCCGTGATATCAAAGAGATCAATCCTTTGCTTGGTCAGATAAAAGAGGCTTACGAGAAGATCAAGCCGTTGAGCCATGACCAGCTCAGGGCGAAAACATTGGAATTCAAAGCCAGGATAACCGAAGCTATTGCAGCTGAGAATAAGCAGATTGAAGATTTAAAGTTAAAGATAGAAGGGGAAGAAGATATCATCGAAAGGGAAAAATTGTGGGAAGAGGTTGACCGGATTGAAAAAGAAGCTTACGATAATAGCCAGGAAGCCCTTGCTGAAATATTGCCCGAAGCTTTTGCCGTGATGAAAGATACCGCCCGGCGTTTTGCTGAAAATGAGGTGGTTGAGGTAACAGCAACCGAGTTTGACCGGGAGCTGGCTTCTAAAAGGGATAACATATCTATCAAGGTAGATAAAGCGCTGTACAAAAATCAATGGAGCGCCGGCGGGAATATGATCGGTTGGGACATGGTTCACTACGATGTCCAATTGATCGGAGGTATAGTGCTGCATCAGGGTAAGATTTCCGAGATGGGAACCGGTGAAGGCAAAACGCTGGTGGCTACATTGCCGGTATACCTGAATGCACTTCCCGGGAAAGGGGTGCATATCGTGACGGTAAACGATTACCTGGCCAAACGCGACTCGGAATGGATGGGCATGCTGTATGAGTTTCACGGTTTGAGGGTCGATTGCATCGACAAGCACCAGCCCAACTCCACGGCGCGCCGCAATGCCTACCTGGCTGATATCACCTTCGGCACCAATAATGAATTCGGTTTCGATTACCTCCGGGATAATATGACCGGCAACCCCGACGAACTGGTTCAGCGCGGGCATAATTTCAGCATTGTTGATGAGGTCGATTCGGTGCTGATCGACGATGCCCGTACCCCGTTGATCATTTCCGGGCCCACACCACAGGGTGACAAACAGGAATTTGAGAACTACAAGCCCCAGGTCGAAAAACTCTATTCCTCCCAGCGTACTTTTGTTACCAAAATTCTTGCTGAATCCAAAAGATTGCTCTCCGGCAATCCATCTGCCGAAGATGAGAAAAAGGGCGGCGAATTACTTTTCAGGGCTTACCGGGGCTTACCGAAGAACAACGCCCTTATAAAATTCCTTAGCGAACCGGGGATGAAGGCATTGATGCTGAAAACGGAGAATTTTTACCTCCAGGAACAGGCCAAGCATATGCATATCATCGATGACGAACTCTTCTTTGTCATTGATGAAAAACATAACTCCTTTGATATTACCGAGAAGGGCATCGACCTGATGACGGAATTCACTGGCGATCCGAAATTCTATATCCTGCCTGATATCGGTTCGGAACTGGCTGAAATTGAAAAAGCGAACCTCCCGGAAGATAAAAAACGGGAAAATAAGGACGAGTTGTTGCAGGAATTTTCCATCAAATCGGAAAGGGTACATACCGTCAACCAGCTGTTAAAAGCTTATTCTTTGTTTGAAAAGGACGTCGAGTACGTCATCATGGATAACAAGATCAAGATCGTGGATGAGCAGACGGGGCGTATCATGGAAGGAAGGCGCTATTCCGACGGCCTGCACCAGGCCCTGGAAGCCAAGGAGAATGTCAAGGTAGAGGCGGCTACACAGACGTACGCCACTATCACGCTGCAGAATTACTTCCGCATGTACAACAAACTGTCGGGGATGACCGGCACAGCGGAAACGGAAGCGGGAGAGCTTTGGGATATTTACAAGCTCGACGTGGTGGTGATTCCGACCAACCGGCCTGTGGTTCGTGACGACCGCGAGGACCTCGTGTATAAAACAAAACGGGAGAAATTCAACGCTGTCATTAAAGAGATTGAAGACCTGGTGAAGAAAGGAAGGCCTGTCCTGGTGGGGACTACATCTGTTGAAACATCTGAATTATTAAGCCGTATGCTCACCCGTGTAAAGATCAGGCATAATGTGCTGAATGCCAAACTGCACCAGAGGGAGGCCGAGATCGTGGCCGAGGCTGGCAAGCCCGGGACGGTGACCATAGCCACCAACATGGCAGGCCGTGGTACCGATATCAAGTTGGGCCCGGGCGTGAAAGACGCGGGTGGTTTGGCTATTATCGGGACGGAAAGGCATGAATCGCGCCGCGTCGACCGCCAGCTCCGGGGCCGGGCCGGGCGCCAGGGGGACCCCGGATCATCCCAGTTCTTTGTATCGCTGGAAGATGACCTGATGCGCATGTTCGGCTCCGACCGTATCGCCAAGATCATGGATCGCCTGGGGATCAAAGAGGGAGAAGTGATCCAGCATTCGATGATCACCAAATCGATCGAGCGCGCCCAGAAAAAAGTTGAAGAAAATAACTTCGGGATCCGAAAGCGGCTGCTGCAATACGACGACGTCATGAACTCCCAGCGGGAGGTTATTTATAAAAGACGTAAGAATGCCCTATTTGGCGACAGGCTTGCGGTGGACCTCTCCAATATGATGTTCGACGTAGGGGAAAACCTGATCTCCACGTATAGGGAAGCCAAAGATCATGAAGGATTCAGGCTTTCTGTGCTCAAGAACCTGATGATCGAACCACCATTCGATGAAGATGAGTTTATTGAATCACACATTGAAAGTCTTGCTGATAAATTGTATGATGCAGCATACAATTATTACCGCGAAAAATCAAAACGCATTGCCAACATGGCTTACCCGGTGATCAAGGGTGTTTATGAGAATCAGCCCCAGTTTGAAAATATTGCCATACCGATATCGGACGGTCATAAGACCATGAACGTCATCGCGAATCTCAAAAGAGCTTATGATAACGGCGGTAAGGAGGTCATCCTGACTATTGAAAAAGGGATTACCCTGGCCATGATCGATGATTCCTGGAAAGACCACCTCAGGGAGATGGATGACCTGAAGCAATCGGTGCAAAACGCGGCTTATGAGCAGAAGGACCCATTACTGATCTATAAATTCGAGGCATTCGAATTGTTTAAAAAGATGATCCAGAAGATCAACGAAGAGGTGATCTCATTCCTGATCAGGGGAAAACTGCCACTGCAGGATCCCGCCGCGGTGCAGGAAGCGCGCGCCCCAAGGGGGATCGACCGGACAAGGCTCCGCGAAGAACGAAAGGACCTGCTGGCCCAGTCCTACAGCGATACCCAGGCGCAAAGGCCCAAAGAACCCCTGCGGAGGGATGTGCCGAAAATCGGCCGCAATGATAAGGTTAAGGTGCAATATACCGACGGACGAATCCTCGTGGCTAAATACAAAATGATTGAGCACGACCTCAACAGGGGAAATTGCCAGATTTTAAATTGATCCATATTACCTATTCACCCGGACAGGAATTAACTAAATACCTTTAATTAATTCAAATGAAATATCCATTCCTGATTATTCTGTTGACTATCGCTTTGATCTGCCCTATGGCCGCACAGGTATTGCGTGAACCCGGCAGCAAAATCGACATCATAAACGGTGGCGTTATGAACGATAATGATTAATTTTACGCCAAACTATCCCTATGAATTATAAAAGAATCCTGCTGAAACTCAGCGGCGAGTCGCTTTCAGGCACCGCCGAAGGACCAATTGACCCGGCACGGCTGGAATATTATGCCGACCAGATAAAAGAGGCAACAGCTAAAGGCATCCAGGTAGCCATCGTGATCGGTGGGGGAAATATTTTCAGGGGATTGAAAGGCAGCCATAAGGGATTCGACCGGCAAACCGGCGATTATATGGGCATGCTGGCCACTGTGATCAACAGCCTGGCCCTGCAGTCATCGTTGGAAAGTGATGGCATACAGGTAAGGCTCATGTCAGGGATTGGGATTGCCAAGCTGACAGAAAAGGCAAATGGGCTAAAAGCCATCCGTTACCTGAATGCAGGTCATGTGGTCATCTTTGCCGGTGGAACAGGAAATCCCTATTTCACAACGGATACTGCCGCAGCCTTGCGTGCCGTGGAAATCCATGCCGATGCCCTGCTGAAAGGGACCCGGGTCGACGGAGTCTATTCGGAAGATCCTGAGAAAAACCCGGGCGCAGTGAAATATGAGCGGCTTACCTTCCGGGAAGCTTATGATAAAGAACTGAAGATTATGGATATGACTGCATTCACTTTCTGTGAGGAGAACAGCATACCGGTCGTCGTTTTTGATATCAACCGGCCAGGTAATCTGAAGAAGCTGCTGGAGGGAGAAAAAGTAGGGACCCTGGTTACAAAAGAGTAGGCCAGTCCTTCATCTAAAGAATTTTCATGATTTCTTCCCAGGAAAAAACCTCATGATCCACCTTTTCCTGGTGAGGTGCCTTTTCAGGATTAAAAAACAATGTATCCATGCCCGTTTCCCTGGCCCCGGCCATGTCAACCGCCAGGTCATCCCCGATCATCAGGCTTTCGCCGGCTCTTGCACCGGCTTTTTTTAGCGCGAGTTGAAAGATCGGCGCTTCGGGCTTTTTCACCCCTGCCTCTTCGGATGTTGTAATCGTCCTAAAATATTTCCGGAGATCGCTGGCATCCAGTTTTGTATGCTGCACCTCCTCAAACCCGTTGGTGATCAGGTGTAATTCATAGCGCAATTTTAAATAATCCAGCGCCTGCCGGGCATAAGGGAGAAGAATGGTCTTCAAGGGGCTTTCTGTCACATAATCTTCTGCAATATGAGTGGCCAGGATCAGATCATCTATGCCAAACTCATTCAAAGTCATCTCAAAGCGCCGGATACTCAGTACCTCTTTTTTTATCTTGTTCTCCCGGTAAAGCCCCCAAAGCATATCGTTGATCCGTGTGTAAACGGCCATGAATTCCTCCGAACTTCCTATCCCTCTTGATTTCAGATCATATATATCGAATATTTCATCAAAAGTTGCCCGGGCATTGCGGTCAAAATCCCAGATCGTCTTGTCCAGGTCTATGAATATGTGTTTGTATCGATCGGCGATCATGGGTGCAAAATTAGCTTTATTGGAGCACGATCCAATCTCAGACAATAAAGAGGCTGTATCAGAAGTCAAATTTTATGTTAACCACAGAGGTAACAGAGCATACACAGAGAGCACAGAGGATTGTAAATCAATTACTAAACACTCTGGGTGCTCTGTGCCTCCTCTGAAATCTCTGTGGTTAAAAACTTATGATACATCCTCTTATACAGACTATTAATACAAATTCGCAAAAAAAAATGAAAAAAAACTTGACTTTGTATAAATAAATGTTGTATTATTGCAATATCAAAATGATATCAAAATAACTTATTAATCAATCAAAACATCAGTCATGAAATCAGAAAAAATCTTTTCTCCGAAAAACGGTTATATCTATTTAGTCGCGATCATCATCCTTCTGGGGCTGATCGTCGCCTTGCCATTCATCACAGGGATGTCCTGGATATTTGCTTTCCTTGTTATTCCTGTCTTTATCTTACCGGGATTCATGGTCATCAACCCCAACGAATCGATGGTGCTCATTCTTTTCGGCGATTACCGCGGCACCATCAAGAAAAACGGTTTTTTCTGGGCCAATCCCTTTTTCGTGAAAAAGAAGATTTCCCTGCGGGCCCGCAATCTTGACAGCGAACCGATCAAGGTAAATGACAAGGTTGGAAACCCCATTATGATCGGTATTGTTCTTGTCTGGAAAGTGGAAAATACATTTAAGGCAGCTTTTGAGGTGGATGACTACTCTCATTTTGTGGATATCCAGAGCGAAGCGGCCATACGCAAACTGGCAGGACATTATTCTTACGACAATTTCGATGATGAGGAGGCCGAAATTTCCTTGCGTTCAGGAGGCGAGGAGGTGAACCATGTGTTGGAGGAAGAATTACGGGAACGCTTGCAGATCGCCGGCATCCACGTGATAGAATCCCGGATCAGCTACCTGGCTTATGCGTCGGAGATTGCCGGTGCGATGCTGCGCCGCCAGCAGGCCACGGCTATCGTAGCCGCCAGGATCAAGATCGTGGAAGGGGCGGTGAGTATGGTGGAAATGGCGCTGGAGCAGCTTTCGAAGAAAAGGATCATCGAGCTGGACGAAGATAAAAAGGCTGCCATGGTCAGCAACCTGATGGTCGTCCTCTGTTCCGATAAGGATGCCTCACCGGTGATCAATGCCGGAACCCTGCATCAATAATTGAAACTGAAAGGCTTTTTATGGCGGCAAAAAAGACATTTGTCCTGCGACTGAACGAAGAGACCTACAAAGCCCTGGAGAAGTGGGCTGCTGATGAATTCCGGAGTGTGAACGGCCAGCTGGAATGGATGATCGATCAGGCGCTCATCAAGGCAGGGCGCAAAAAAGTGAGCAAATAAAAAAAGACCCCGGCAGGTTACTGACCGGGGTCTTTCATTAAACAAGATGTATAATTACCGGATCATGACTTTTTTCGTGGCCACGCCGTCGGCAGTGGTAACCCTGATGTAGTAAACACCAGCGCTGTATCCGGTTGTGTTCATGCTGAATACATTATTCTTAACCACATGGCTGTAAACTTTCTGGCCAAGCTGGTTAAGAATATCAACCTGGGTCATTTCCTTCGCTGAAAGAATGTTCAACTGGTCCCTTACCGGGTTGGGATAGATGGTGAAATCCACCGCTTCTGGTTTTTCGGGTACACTTACCACAAAGTCGATCGAAATATCATCAACCATGAATACGAAAGCAACTTCCGAGACACACTGAATAGCCAGGTAAACTGTCTGGCCATCGTAATCGGATATGTCATAGCTTTCATAAGTCCATGTTGTAGGAGCTTGCAACGGAGTAGGACCTGAAAGGGAAGTAAAGCTGCCCTGATTCATATCTGTAGTAGAGATCAAAACATTATATTTCTCAAATCCATACTGTGAAGTATACGATTTAACCCAGAAATTGAATGTTGCGTTATCGCCCAGCGTTGTCTGGGGTGAGATGAGCCAGTCATTATTAAACGGTGGCGGAACGGTTGCCATGGCGGCGCCGAACCTCACCCCGCCATGGGGTTGGATCTGGGGATCGCCGGTCATAGGCGGTGTTGTTGTGGCCGGATTAAAGGCGATGAATGCCATTGGCTCATAAATGCCAGGGAATGAAGTGTTTTCAAAGCCATAGGTATTGCCAAGATCATAATCGATGGCAGTCCAGTCACCAAACGTGAGTGACCAGTCGGGTATATCTTCAAAATCCAGGATAACGGAGACCACCACGCCGCCGCCTTCACTGACGGTGAATGTCACCGGCACGTCAAGCTGCGGGGTCACCGGGTCATTGCTGATGATCCGGAGCAAACCATTGTAAGTCCCTTCATCAAGACCGGTGGCATTGCAGGTAACAGTTATGGTTTGCGAAGCACCCGGGGCAATGGTTCCGGAGGCCGGGGAAGCCGACAGCCACTGTTGAACCGGGGTGCCAGTGAGTTTGGCACGAATGTTCCAGTTGTAATTCAGGTCAGGATTATTCGACAGGTGTGACCAACCGACACCGCTGGAAATAAAGTCTCCGTTGGGATTTGCCGGGCCGCCATCACAACCTGGAATGAAGGTGCTGGCTACCGATTGGGTAAACTGATAACCCACCCAGATGTCTGCTCCGGTGATATAGACCGGTGTGGACAGGGTGATGGTATTCCAGCTCAGCATCTGGCCTGCAAATGGCTGGTTAACCAGCAATGTGCCGGGTTCATAGCTGTTGCCCATATCCCAGATCTTCAGGATAAAGTTTGTGCCTGGATCATTCAGGTATATATCAACAGAAGTGAGCATCATCCCTGCATGTGGCAGTGTCAGGTTTGTGGGGAACATGGCGGCTACCATGGGGCTGATCGGTACGGTATTCCATCCAATGGCCGAGTAATTGTCACCGTCATAATGCAGGATAAAATCATCGGCGGGCGGGTTGTAAGGAGCTGGTCTGGCTGCAGGATCAGCGCTGGTATTGTAACCGAGTGTTCTGACAGTTGCAGAAGGGGTTTCAGCACTGACGCCGGCCGATTTTTGGCCTGCCATTGGGTATATTACGCTGATGCTATACTGCAGATCAGATGCACCATCGTTGGTAATGGTCAATGGGTTTGTAACGACAGTGTTTTGTTCAGCCGTAGCGGAAATGCTGGCCGGATCAACGGAGATGATTGGGTCTACAGCTCCGGCCAGTTGCAGGAAATTGATATCATCCAAATAATACTTCGGCGTCTCGCCAGTTACTGCCCCGGAATAAAAATTGACGGCACCCAGTTGGTTTTCCCCGGTAGTTCCACCGGCCTGGTAATGGAAAGGCCAGGCATGAATTAGTACTCCATTGATATATAGCTCTACCCAGTCAGCATCAATGTCGATAAAATTCTCCACCAGGAACCAGGTGTCTTTTGGATAGCTGAATGTGTACGGAGTGCTACTTCCGGCATAAAGCTGACCTGTACCGTTGGTTAGTAAATATACTTCATAAGCCCATTGTATACCCGGGGACTCGAAATGCTGAATATTAAAATAGCCGGCATAACCGGTTTCAACATACATTTTCCAGTTCAGGTCATAGCTTCCGGATGTTTTATTACCCAGTTTCAGCAGAATATCAGTTTCTCCCGGGACTTTGTCAATCCGGAGTGATTTGGTCGGGCTGCTGGCCTGGTCATCGACAATCAATCCATCCTCAGCAGTGCCCGGCACGTTGGACCAGGTCCTCCACCAATCCGGGTTCACTACGCAAATGTATTGCCCTACATTATAGGATTCAAAATCTTCAGAATAGAGGGTAGAGGCAATGGGTGTGAAATCTACATTGTCAAAATAATAACGCGGAAGCTCACCGGTCACAGCACCTGCATAGAAGTCGACACCCCCCAGTTGGTTGGTGCCGGTGGTACTGCCTGCCTGGTAGCTGAACGGCCAGTTGTGGACGTTCACCCCATTTACATAAAACTCAATCCAGTCATTATCAATATCAATGATGTGCTTTACCTCGAACCAGGTGTCTTTGGGATAGGTAAAAGCGAACGGTGTGCTGCTGCCGGCGTATAGCTGCCCGTTACCGTTGGCCAGCATATATACCTCAAAGGCCCACTGGATACCGGGTGATTCAAAGTGCTGGAAATTGTAATAGCCGGCATAACCGGTTTCCACATACATGTCCCAGTTGACTTCATAAGCCCCGGCTGTTTTGTTCCCTAACTTCAGGATCAGGTCGGTCTCGACACCGGTTGCTTTGTAAACTTTGACTGATTTTGTGGGGCTGCTGGCAAAGTCATCCGAGATGACCCCGTCTTCACCCGAACCCGGATTGTTGGACCAGGTTGTCCACCAGGTCGAATTTTCTACAGCAATGAAATTTCCTACTGCGTAATCCTCAAAATCATCATAATAAAATGATGATCTCTGGGAAAAACCTGCCCAGGAAAAAAGCATCGCGAGCGTAAATAGTAACAGTTTTCTCATAAAGCTTTATTTTTTGGTTAACACTAAAATTTTGCATTATACAAATATACTAAGATAAAATAGAAGTAGTGCAAAAAAAGTTTCTTGTTTCTTGTTTCTTGTTTTGGGTTCCAAGGTTCCAAAGTTCCAAGGTTCCATAATTCAACACTCAAAACTCAACACTCAAAACTCCTACCTTGCCATGTCCTCCTTTCCTCCATCCGTTTTTCAATCATTGCCAGGACCCGGTCGTTTCTGATGAGTCCCCAATCTGGTCCTGCCAGGTAACGAGGTGGTACCTCACCGGAAAAACGTTCGATGACAGTGTCAGGGTTCAGCCTTTCAACAAAATCAATAATAAAATCGATGTAGCCTTCCAGGGTAAAGTTCACGAAATCCTCCGGTTTTTCTTTGAATTCCTGCGCCATAAATGTGTTCTTTATAATCTGAAGCTGGTGGAACTTGATGTTGTTTATTGGCAAAGAAGACAGGGTCTTAGCCTGGTCAAGCATCATCTCCACTGATTCTCCGGGCAACCCGAAAATCATATGCACACCTGTTTTTACACCGTATCGTGCGGTCATTTCCAATGCTTTTACCGAATCTTCAAAAGTGTGGCCCCTGTTAATTCTTTCCAGCGTCTGGTTATAGCATGACTCCAGGCCATATTCCAGGATAACGTAATGTGAGCGGCTGATACTGGCGAAATATTCCAGTTTTTCATCGTCAATGCAATCTGGCCTTGTGCCAATCACTAACCCGATGATACCGGGATAATTCAGTGCCTGGTAAAAAATCTCTTTCAGCCTGCTCAGCGATGCGTATGTATTCGAATAAGGCTGAAAGTAGGCCAGGTATCGGCCGGCGCGCCGGTACCGCTTCTTATGAAATTCAATTCCTTCTTCAATCTGCTGCCTGACAGATTTACCGGGATGGCAGTAGGAAGGGTTGAATGCATCGTTAGTGCAATAGGTACATCCTCCGTTTCCTTTCAGGCCATCCCGGTTCGGGCAGGTAAACCCGGCATCAATAGCGAGTTTCTGTACTCTTCCGCCAAAACATTTCTTAAAATATTCGGCATAAGCATTGAAGCGGCGGTTGTGGCCCCATGGGAATTGACTCATAATTTCAAAAGTAGAACAAAATTCTCAATTCACGAGTTTGATAACACAAGCCAAGGAAGTTGCGGGTTATCAATTTTAGTTTTTTTTGTATGTTTGCCCTTCTTAATATTTAATTAATCTGGACATGACCGAAAAAACAAAAAAATCTTTACGCGACAATACCGCCTTAAGATGGCTAATGTTGCTCCTTATCAGCGGATTGATGTTTGCAACCTATTATTTTCAGGATTTTTACTCAGGACTGAAGGAATTAGTTGAAAGCGAGTTTGGATTCACGAGTGAACAATTTGGACGGATCATCGGACTTACTACCATTGCCAATGTTTTTGGAATGATCATCGTTGGGGGAATCATTCTCGACAAATGGGGTATCCGGGTTGCCGGATTTGTATTCGGAGGTCTGGCAACATTCGGGGGACTTGTTACATACCTGACAGCCTCAGGAATAATATTGGAAAACAATACACTTACAGGTTTAATCCTTGGCAGGGTCTTTTTCGGCATCGGCCTTGAAGTAGTATGTGTTATTGTTATGAGAACCATCGTTAAATGGTTCAAAGGGCATGAATTGGCGTTGGCGATGGGTATCAACATGGGCTTCGGCAGGTTGGGATCTGCGCTGGCAATTGCAATATCACTGGATATTGCCGGCGGTTCGTTTGTTGTGGGAGGAAGCCTGGCCCCCGCTGCTGGTTTCGCTGCCTCACTCATTGGCCTGGCGATGATTTTTTTCGTGATTTATGTCTTTTTTGATATTAAAATTGACAGGCAGGATAAAGCGCTTATCAAACGTGCCTTTGAAAATGACCCGGCTTCAGCATCCGAAGCAAAGGCTGAAGTCACGGAAGATTTCAAATTTGGCGACCTGGTTAAACTCGTGAAAAACAGCTCCTTCGTATATATTACCCTGCTTTGCGTCGCATTCTATTCCGCAGTATTCCCGTTTATCATGTATGCTCCGGATTTATTGGTCAACAAATTCGGTTTTGCCTATGCTTTGCCCGAGGAATCCCTTAAAACACTTTTCGGCAGTGAAGCTCTCTTCAATGCGAGCGTTTATATTGTTGTGTTCCTGTTTGCACTGGGTGTCACCCTGGTTCCTAACAATATCAAAGGGGCGGCGAATAAGGTGATTGCAAGGATCATCATCATTGTACTGTTTTTTGTGATCGTTTTATTAAATCGCGAGATGCTTGGATTTTGGCTGAAAAACGGTCCGAAAACTGCAGCCTTGATCCCTTTGGGAACCATTATTTTCACTCCAATTTTTGGAAGTATTGTTGATAAAAGGGGTAAAGCTGCTTCACTGATGATGTTGGGGGCATTTTTGCTGATTATCGCTCATCTTTGCCTGTCTCTCGGTAATACGCCGATATTTGCATATATAGGGCTTTTATCATTGGGAATTGCCTTTTCACTGGTGCCGGCTGCCATGTGGCCATCTGTCGCTAAAATTGTTCCTGAAAACAGGTTAGGAACTGCTTATGCCTCCATGTTTACTATTCAAAACTGGGGATTGGGTTCTTTCTTCTGGGGTATCGGGGCCTTGCTGACTTATGTGAATCGTCACAGGATTGAAGCAATCCAGGCAGGTGAGGCTTACTATGATTATACTATCCCTATCCTGATCCTGGTATTGTGCGGCATAATATCCATCTTCCTTGCTTTCAAACTGAAACAGGCTGATAAGCGCCAGGGGTTTGGACTGGAATTGCCATCGAATCATAAATCCTGAATACGGATTATTCACAAAAAGATGCCGGACTTTCAAGACCGGCATCGAGATGGGATATATGGTTGTGTTGGATATGCTGATATGGCAAGGATGCGTTTAATCGATCCTTTATTGCGTCGCTTTTTCCAGGCGTTTCAGGATAGAGAAAATGAAAATCGCCGAAAGCAAACAACATACGATAAAGATCGCCCACAGCTGCCACAGGTCGAGTTTTCCCCAGAAGTAGCTTCCAACGAACAGGAACTTGTTCCCTACGGCAGTAGCCAGCAGCCAGCCGCCCTGCATCAGGCCCTGGAAACGAACCGGAGCGACCTTGGATACAAATGACAAACCGATCGGGCTGAGGAACAGCTCTGCAATGGTTAGCACAAGGTAGCTGCTGATCAGCCAGTAGGGCACTACCCTCGAAGTGTCGGGCACCGGGTTGAACTTGGTTGCACCGGCGGCATCAACATATTGTAGTTCGTGCGGTGAAACAAGACCGATCGAGGCGACAAGCACGATCACAAAACCAAATGCTGCAATGAGCATTCCGATACCGATTTTCTTGGGGGTGGATGGTTCCATGTTCTTGGAACGCAGCCAGGTGAAGATACCCATGATGGGGAATGTCAGTGCAACGATAAACAATGGGTTGAACGACTGGAAGATCTCAGGTGCGATAGGATTATTGGCCGGATATCCCGAAACAAAATAATAAGTCAATGCTCCGAAAACCAGGAACATGGCGCCTCCGATCAGGCGGACGGTTGTTGTCTTGCGGAAGATCATGAAAAAGCCTGCCACAGTCCCGATAAAAGCCAGGATCGATTCCAGGTTAAAGAAGATGTTCGTAAACGGTGCGACCTCTTTTACGGTGTAATCCCTGGCGAAGAAAGTAAGGGTGAGCCCGTTCTGGTGGAATGACATCCAGAAGAAAATAACGACAATAAATACCAGGATCAGTGCCGTTACGCTCGGACGCTCTTCCTTTGTGGAGATTTGCAGCAGAATGGCGACGAAACCGACGAACAACCCAACGGCCATTCCGAGCGCAATGTCATCCATCAGGAAGTAGAAAATGAAGGATGTGGTGGCCATCAGGCCTGCTGCCAGCAGGAAGCTGGTAACATTGGCTTTGGCTTTAGGCTTCTCTGCGCCAGTTGCGGTGACAAGTTTCTTGACGCTGGGCAGTAACTTGTTGAAGATGATGTAAACAAGCAGTGAAATCATCATGGCCCCGGCTGCAATACCGAAAGCATAATTATATCCTTTTGAAAACGCTGCAAGATAATTTTCACTAAAAGCATCCAGGTTAGTGACGACAGTTCCTGAAACCTTATCCGCCAGTTCCTGAAACTTTGTAACATCTTCCAGTGTGCCGTTAATATAAGCATGAGACAAGGCCGGCAAACTGCCGTCGTGCTCAAAACCCTGGGTCCTCAGGAACCAGTTGCGGATACCGGTGGCAACGAAAGGTGAGAAAAATGCCCCAATGTTGATCCCCATGTAGAAGATCATGAATGCCGAGTCACGCACCTTTGAATAAGCCGGGTTGTCGTACATCTGCCCGACAACGGCCTGGAGATTGCCTTTGAACAGACCGTTCCCAAAGGCAATGGTGAAAAGACCGACAAGTGTGATGGGCAGTGGATTCCCTGGTATCGCCATTACTACATATCCAAGCAGCATGATGATAATACCCAGGAGGATCACAAATTTGTATTTTCGGGATGCATCGGCTATAATCCCACCAAACAGGGCAAGCGCGTAAATACCGAAATAAAACCAGCTGTAATATGTGCCGGCTTCGGCCTCAGTCAAACCATACCTGGCTTGAAGAAACAACACCAGGATAGCCATCATCGTATAAAATCCGAAGCGCTCTCCCATGTTGGAGAAAAAAGCTACAAATAGTCCCTTTGGATGATTTTTGAACATAGTTTCAGGTTTTTGTTTTTATTGTTTTCGAAAAGTCAAGCGCACAAAAATAATCAAAAAACGATTTTTTCAAAATTTAGTGAACTGATTGATTGTAACGTTTTTTTTTATGTCATTGTAATGAATCGTCAATTTATTCGTCTTAACATCAGATGAGTTCCGAAGAGTTTAAGATACAGGTACTTCCCCTTAAGCACAAACTGTTCAGGCTGTCATTGAGATTGCTCGGAAAGGTAGAGGATGCGGAGGATATCGTTCAGGATGCCCTGACCCGCATGTGGCAAAAAAGGGATGAACTGGTGAACTTCAAGAACGTTGAGGCATTTGCAATGGTGATGACAAAAAATATGTGCCTGGACCGGATGCGGTCGAAAGCTTACCAGACAGAAAGACTGGCGTCACCGCATGATGTCCCGGTTACCCACAACCCCGAGGAGATCATGGTAAAGACCGACCTGGCCATGCTCATTCATAAAATCATTGACGGGCTGCCGGAACAAATGAAAGTCATCATTCATCTTCGGGATATTGAAGGAATGGAATATGAACAGATAGCCGACATAATGAACATGAATATCAATGCTATCCGGGTGAATCTTTCCAGGGCCCGGAAAAAAGTAAGAGATACTTTATATAAATTACAGGATTATGAACTGGCAGGAAATTGAAAAGTTGCTGAACAGGTATTTCGAAGGGGAGACATCCCTCGAAGAAGAAAATCAGCTCCGGGAGTTCTTCTCCGGTGATCAAATCCCGGAAAAATTCAGCGGTGTGGCTGCCTATTTCAGCTTTATGCAGTCGGAAGCCGCCAGGTTTTTGGATAAACCTGGTTTCGATCAGCAGGTCATCGCTGGTTCACCAGGTAATAAGATGTCCAAAATCATCAAATTCCGCCAGCAATGGTATTACTGGGCTTCGGGAGTGGCTGTCAGCATTATGATCCTGGTGGCTGTATTCGTTAAATTCGACCCATTCTCACCAAGGATCGAAGACACTTTCCAGGACCCGCAGGTAGCCTATCAGGAAGCGAAAAAGATACTATTCTTTGTTGCAGATCAACTTAACAACGGCACCAGCCGCCTGGAACCTGTCACACGGTTTGAGACCGGCCTGAAAAGCCTCAGCCCCGTTGCATCTTACGATGACGGGATCAGTGAAATCTCAAGATTAAATCATATAGACAAAACAAGCAAATTAATATCTTCAAATTAAATCTTTTAAAAATGAAACGTAACATTTTAACAACCATGATCCTGTTCCTTTTCCTGGGAACACTATTGGTGAACGCCCAGAACACTTCGGCGCTCAAACTGTATGACAAGTATGGTGGTAAGGACGGTTATACAACCGTCAGTATTTCAAAAGAACTCTTCGGAATGTTTGCCACCATCGACTCAAGCGATCCTGAAATGCAAGAAGTGAAAGAGATGATGAACCAGCTCGATGGCATCAAGATCCTTATGTACGAAACCAAGGATGCTATGGACGCTGAACTTGGTAAATTCAGGAGCGAGATCAGAAAGCTGAAAACAGAAGGTTATTCCGAACTGATGGAAGTGAAGCAAACCAGCGAAGAAGTGAAATTCCTTGCCATGAAAAAAGGTGACAAGATCAGCGAATTACTGCTGGTGATCAACGGCGAAAAACAGGCCGGTTTTATCACTATCACCGGGCTGATCGACATGAACACCATCGGCAAGCTCTCCAAAGCCATGAAATTTGAAGGAATGGACAAGCTGAACAAGCTGAACGAAAAGTAATCAACATCTAAACTTCAGTGTTATGAAGAACAGGGGAGAGGGATGTACTGTAAGGTAGTTTTTGTTAATTTTGCGCCTTTTACCGGCAGAAATTATCAAAGACCTTACAATACATGCACATTCCAAGCAAATACAGCCCTGGTGACATAGAGAAGAGGTGGTATTCGCACTGGATGGAAAAAGGGTATTTCCATTCAGAGCCTGACAATCGCGAACCTTATACAATCGTTATACCTCCTCCCAATGTGACCGGGGTTTTGCATATGGGCCATATCCTGAACAATACGATCCAGGATATCCTTGTCAGAAAAGCCCGGATGGAGGGCAAAAATGCTGAATGGCTGCCGGGTACCGACCATGCTTCCATTGCCACAGAAGCCCGTGTAGTAGCCAGCCTCAGGGGAAAAGGCATCCATAAGTTTGACCTGACACGGGATGAATTCCTTCAACATGCCTGGGAGTGGAAAGAAAAACATGGCGGTATCATCCTGGAACAATTGAAGAAACTGGGGGCCTCGTGCGACTGGGAGCGGACCTGCTTTACCATGGACCCGGCCCTTTATGAATCTGTCATTGAAGTATTTATCGATTTTTATAAGAAAGGACTGATCTACCGTGGCGTCCGCATGGTCAACTGGGACCCGAAGGCCCTTACCGCCCTATCGGATGAGGAGGTGATTTACAAGGAGGTCAATTCCAGACTCTATTACATCAAATATTTCCTGGAGGATTCCCCGGAAGAATTTATTACTATTGCTACTACCCGGCCTGAAACGATCCTGGGCGATACGGCAGTGTGCGTGAACCCCAATGATCCCCGCTACCAGCACCTGAAGGGGAAAAAAGTGCTGGTGCCGCTGGTAAACCGGCCGGTGCCGGTCATCGAGGATGAATATGTCGATATGGAATTCGGAACTGGTTGCCTGAAGATCACACCGGCGCATGACATTAACGACTATGAAATAGGCCGGAAATACAAGCTGGATTCGATCGATATTTTTAATGATAATGGCACGCTGAGCGAAAAAGCGATCCTTTATATCGGGGAAGACCGGTTTGTGGTGAGGGAAAAGATCACAGCCGAGCTCAATCAGAAAGGCCACATGGCGAAGGTTGAAGATTATCTTAATAAGGTGGGCTATTCGGAAAGGACGGATGAAGTTATCGAGCCGAAACTATCACTGCAATGGTTCCTGAAGATGGATGTCCTTGCTAAGCCTGCTCTGGACGCGGTGATGAACGAAAAGGTAAAATTCTATCCTGCCAAGGTGAAGAATACCTACCGGCATTGGATGGAAAATGTGCGCGACTGGTGCATCTCGCGGCAGCTCTGGTGGGGCCATCGCATCCCTGCCTATTATATGCCTGACGGTGAAGTAATTGTAGCCCGTTCTCAGGATGAGGCCTGGCAGATCGCAAAGAAAAAACACCAGTTATCGGATCTTAAAAAGGAAGACCTTGTTCAGGATGAGGATGTGCTCGACACCTGGTTTTCTTCCTGGTTATGGCCGATATCGGTTTTTGACGGCATCCGGCATCCTGATAATAAAGATATCAACTATTACTACCCGACCAATGACCTGGTTACCGCTCCCGAGATCCTCTTTTTCTGGGTCGCCCGGATGATCATGGCGGGATTGGAATACCGCAAAGAGATACCATTCCGTAATGTCTATTTTACAGGAATTGTACGTGATAAGCTCGGCCGTAAAATGTCGAAGTCTTTAGGCAATTCGCCCGATCCGCTGGTGCTGATGGACCATTTCGGCGCCGATGGCGTCCGGATCGGCATGCTCTTTATGTCGCCCGCCGGCAACGACCTGTTGTTCGATGAATCGCTCTGCGAACAGGGCCGGAACTTCAGTAACAAGATCTGGAATGCTTTACGCCTGGTGAAGAACTGGCAGGTTGACGATCAGCTTTCACCTTCAGAGAGTAACCAGGTTGCCGGCCGGTGGTTTGACAACAAAATGAACCATGTCCTGGGGCAGATTGAAGATCATTTCACGAAGTTCAGGATCTCCGATGCGCTGATGGCCGCCTACAAACTGACATGGGACGAATTCTGCTCCTGGTACCTCGAGATGATTAAACCCGAATACCATAAGCCTATCGACAGGGAGACCTATGACCGGACTGTGTATTTCTTCGAAACCCTGATGAGAATGCTGCATCCTTTTATGCCTTTTATTACGGAAGAGATATGGCATTTGCTTAATGAAAGGGGAGAGGGGGAAGATATTATCGTAGCGCCTTACCCGGTTGCCGGCAACTTTGACGAAGGATTGCTGAAGCATTTTGACATGGAACGGGAGGTGATCATCGCGGTCAGGAATGAAAGGCTGAACAAAAAAATTCCCCAGAAAGATAAGATAAGGCTTCTTGTTAAGAAAAACTCAGGGCAACAGCCCAATACATATTTTGACTGCATTGTCAGGAAGATGGGCAATCTGGATGAGCTCAGTTATGTCGATGAAAAGATAGAAGGTGCCGCCTCATTCATTGTCGGCTCCACTGAGTTTTACATTCCCCTGGAGAATGAATCCATTGACATTGAAGCGGAAATCGCTAAACTTGAAAATGAATTGGAATATGCCAAAGGCTTCCTGACCTCGGTAATGGTTAAGCTGAATAACGAACGCTTCATCATCAGCGCCCCTGCAAAAGTCATCGAATTGGAGCGCAAAAAACAAGCCGACGCAGAAGCCCGGATCCGCGTGATTGAAGCACAAATCGCGGCGTTGAAATCCTGATAGTTCAAGTCCTTCGCCCCTTCGGGGCTCCTGCTTACTTCAGAAGGCACCTAAGGATGCCAATGAAATTACGTTTATACCGTCGTTTCTGGTGTAACTTATTCCTGTTCCTGTTATTATGTTGAGCGATTTGGGTGGTTTTATTTTCTTTGTGTCCAATATCGAAACTAACTTTTTGAGGCTTCCTGCAGCTTCGTCATATTGCCCTGTACCGAGTTTTATTTCAAAAGCGCACCAGTCGCCATTGTATTTTTGAACAATGCAGTCCACTTCTAAACCACTCGAATCGCGATAATGATATACTTTGGCATCATTCGCCTGCGCATATACTCGTAATTCGTGCGTAACGAGCGACTCAAATAAAAATCCTGTAAAATTCAGATCGTTTAGCAGTGAATTTTCGTCTGCTCCCAACGCAGCGACAGCCAAAGAAACATCTGTAAAATGTCGTTTTGGCGCTTTTCGTAATGAAGACGATGATCGGATATGCGTGTTCCAGGCAGGTTGATCTTCCACAATCATCAAGCGGTTCAGGGCATCAAGATAATCATAAACGGTTGGTCGTGTAATGCCTCCGTTCTCCTTTTCACGGATATCGCTTTCCAAAGCTGAAATATCCACTAATGTTGCGGTGTTTCTGGCAAGCGAGCGCAGCAGGCTTCTTACCTTTACAGGGTCGCGCTTAACATCGGAAACACTGCTAATATCTACCTCGGCAAGTAATTCTATATAAGAACGGTTTAAGTCGGTTGCCTGTGATATATTTTTATTTAAGAGAGTGGGAAAACCTCCAATAATTAATTTCTCGATGATAAACTCCAGGCCGGTAGGGTTGTCATAAACATCAATCTTTTCGCCTTCAAAGAGTTTCGCCAGACTTATTTTTCCTGACGAAAAACCTAATTCCTGCCACGACATTGTACGCATATCAACAATGGTAAACCTGCCAGCACCTGAGTGCATTTTTACGGATTCTTCCGGATTTGCAGAACCTGTGAGAATGAATTGTGCACTTTTACGACGATCGTCTATTTCGTGGCGAATGTAGTCCCAAAGTTTGGGTTGTGCTTGCCATTCGTCAATCAGACGAGGCGTTTCGCCCAGGAGCAAACGTTTGGGTGCAGTGCCGATGAGAGCCTCTACCTGTTCGTCTCTGTCTACATTTAGCACGCTCTTGGCTAATTGTTTTGCTGATTCGGTTTTCCCACAGGCTTTTGCGCCTCGAATCAGCACTGCTCCCGAAGCGTTAAGTTTTCGCTGTAACTCTTTGTCTGATATTCGTTGTTTATAATCCATGGATAATTAAAAATGCAAAAATAGCACTATTTTACATTTATTAAACATTTCAGTTTACATATTTATAGTTAGTTGGTTTACACATTTAGACCCAGCAGCTTTACCCAGCCGCCAACACTTTCTGCTCGAAGTTGGCCTCCCGTAAACCGATGCAATCTGCAGCCCGGAACCCGGCACTCACTGCCTAAAAACGTAACTGATCAAATCCGCTCCCATTTTTAACGCTTTCAGGTGGGTCTCGGGGCTGTTGTTGTGTACTTCGATATCCTCCCAGCCGTCTCCAAGATCGGTTTCATAGGAATAGAAGCAAACAAGCCTGCCTTCGTAGATCAGGCCAAAGCCCTGCGGCGGTTTGCCGTCATGTTCATGGATCTTTGGCAAACCATTCGGAAAGCTGTATTTCTGATGATAGACGGGATGATCGAACGGCAGCTCGACAAAATCAAGCTCCGGGAAGACTTTCTTCATCTGCGGCCGGACATAGGGATCCATGCCGTAATTGTCATCGATGTGAAGAAATCCTCCGGCAATGAGATAATTCCTGAGGTTCATAGCATCCTGGTCGCTGAACAGCACATTCCCGTGACCGGTCATATGGACAAAGGGATAGTTGAATATTTCGGGACTGCCCACATCGACCGTTGCATAATCCTTTTCAATATTGGTTTTGAGGTTTTCATTGCTAAACCGGATGAGATTGGTCAATGAGGTTGGGTTGGCATACCAGTCGCCCCCGCCGCCGTACTTCAACAGGGCAATCTGCACTCCCCGCTGACCGAAAACCACAGCCGAAAGGAGCAGATAAAACAACAAAATATGGATTCTCAAATTCATCGTCCATGCTCAATCGTCCATGCTCAATCGTCCATGCTAAAGGCTTCTCTGATTTTATCAACGGCATCCAGCTTCTCCCAGGTAAAGAACTCGACATTCTTGAAGTAGCGTGTTTTACCGTCGATCACTCGCTTTACGGTGTCTTTATCGCTAAAATAAACCTCTACTTCACCGATGAAGTGATTCCTGCCGAAATGGCCATAGCTGGCTGTCGGTTCGAAGATCGGGTTCCGCAGGCCGAATTTATTGATGATGGAGTAGGGGCGCAGGTCGAAAAGACGGAATACGACTTGGGAGATTTCTTTATCTGACATTGGTTTCCCGTTGCGTTTGCCAACCTTTGCCGTGCCATTGGTATTGACCATGAATCCTACCGGTTCTGCTACGCCGATGGCGTAAGCAACCTGTACGAGCGCTTCGTCGGCCACACCGGCGGCGACGAGGTTTTT
>JAHYJL010000026.1 GCA_019429045.1 Bacteroidales bacterium | reverse complement strand
AATGCCTGCAGATGAATTGGCTAAAATAAAAAAATTCATCACCGCTCCCGGAATTTTTCCTTACATTTATCCGATTGAATGTATGATAACATTGATACCGCTCGGCATCGTATTCGGCATTGATTACCTGCCACTTCTGGTGGTTGTATTCATCGCATGGGCCACACCGATGCTCTTGTCCACTTTTAAACTGGAGAAATTCCCTTCTGTTCTGATTGAAATGATTGCAGGTTATCTGTTGGGCCGGCTATTTATGTCATATTTGAATCCTGAAAGTCTGTTCCTGCTTGATTTTCTGGCACTTACAGGTCTCATTTTTATTATGTTCCTGAGTGGAATAGAGATCAATATCGATCAGCTGATCGGTTCATTTCCCAGAAAAATTACCTGGAGAGGGTTTTTAACGAATCCCCTTTTATCCGGCATTGCTCACTATATGATAACCCTGGTGCTATCGCTGGCAGGCACCTATCTTTTATCAAAACTGGTGTATATCCCGAACATTTGGTTTTTCGCGATCATTCCCACCACAACCTTTATGGGAATAGTCTATCCTGTTTTAAAGAACCGGGGTGAAACCAGGAGCTACTTTGGTCAGACACTTATCATTACCTCTGCTGTTGCTGATGTTTTGAGCATCCTCATCATTACAATCACGGCCATTTACCTGAAATTTGGATTTCATTATGAATTGCTGCTCGTATTGGGGCTCCTTTTATTTTCTTTTTTGGTCTATCTCCTGGGTAAGAAATTCACCGGAACTTTCTTTAAAAGGATATCTTTCCAGCAAGGTCATGCCATCACCCAGATTACGGTCAGAGGCGCCATTTTATTGATCCTGGTTTTTGTCACCATTGCACAGTTAGCAGGTCCTGAAGTAGTGGTTCTTGGAGCCTTTATCTGTGGGTTTGTCCTGTCATTTTTCATTAAAAAAGAGAGATCGCTCCTGATCATTAAATTGGAAGGAATTGGATTTGGTTTTTTTATCCCGATTTTCTTCATTATGGTCGGGGCTAAATTTCAGCCAGCCAATCTATTGGAATTCAAAGGTTCCTTGTTTTTGTTTTTGTCGCTGCTATTCGCTTTCTTTTTTATTGTAAAGATTCTTCCTTCATTCATCTGGATGAAAATATTCAGGTTCCGTAAATCGATGGCTGCCGGATTTTTATTAGCTGCCCGCCTTGGATTGGTCATAGCTGCAGCATCCGTTGGGCTGGAAATGGAAGCCATAACTTCAGGAGCCAATGCAAGTTTTATAATAATGGTCCTGGTAACCTGCATTCTTTCCCCGGTGATGTATGAGATCATAAATAAGAAGCCTCCGGTATCAGAGGATAAGATTGTGATTGTTGGCGGCAGCAGTGTCGGGGTCATCCTGGCCAGGCGGATGAAAGTTCTCAACCAGCAGGCTTTGATTATAGAGAAAGATTCAGAGCGATATAATGCATTGAAGGTGAAAGGGCTCAGTGTTGTACACGGCGATGCGACCGACCCTGAGACATATAAGAAAATCAAGCTTTCTCCCGAGAATTATGTTATCGTACTCACAGGGTCGGATGAGGAAAACCTGGCCATATGCCAGGTGTTGCGCCATGAGCTACATCACGAAAAGATCATATCCAAGCCTGACAGGGCCGCGATCGATGAGCAAATGGAGTTGCTGAATATAGAAACACTCGATGCCAGGGGGGTGCTGGCCAATGCCATCGAAAACCTGATCCTGCGCCCCACCGTGCATAGCGCACTTATAGATACTTTTGAGCACTTCAACGTGGAGGATATCATTGTTTCCAGCGATAATGTGCATGGAAAGCAAATTATGGGAATTCCGTTTCACAAAGAAGGGATGATCCTGCTTGTCAGGAAATCTGACGAAATCGTTATTCCACATGGAGATACTTATCTCCGTAAAGGTGATATTGTGACCATTTTTGGGACGGAATCAGCCCTAACTGAAATCAGGAAGCTGCTCAGGTAGCATTGCCGCGGTCTGTTTAACCGGCTATTTCGCGTAATTTACCACCCGTGTTTCCCTGATCACGGTAATCTTGATCTGTCCGGGATAGGTCATCTCATCCTGGATTTTCCGTGAAAGCTCGTAAGAGATCTTGCTGGCTTCATTATCGGAAACCTTATCAGCGCCTACGATCACCCGCAGTTCGCGCCCGGCCTGGATAGCATAGGTTTTCACGACGCCGGGGTATGTGAGGGCCAGGTCTTCCAGTTTATTGAGCCGCTGGATATAGGCTTCCGCCACTTCGCGCCTGGCGCCGGGGCGCGCACCGGAGATGGCATCGCACACCTGCACAATCGGTGAGATCAGGTTGTCCATTTCGATCTCATCGTGGTGGGCGCCGATGGCATTGCATACTTCCGGTTTTTCCTTGAATTTCTCGGCCAGCTTCATCCCCAGGATGGCATGCGGCAAATCGGGCTCATTGTCAGGTACTTTCCCAATGTCATGGAGGAGGCCGGCCCGTTTGGCCAGCTTGGTACTGAGCCCCAGCTCCGCAGCCATGGTGGCGCTCAGCTTGGCCACTTCAATGGAGTGGTTCAGCAGGTTTTGTCCGTATGATGAGCGGTATTTCATGCGGCCAACCATACGCACCAGCTCATGGTGCATATTGTGGAGGCCGAGGTCAATGCATGTACGCTTACCAACCTCTATGATTTCCTGTTCGATCTGTTTTTGGGTCTTGGCCACCACCTCTTCTATCCTGGCTGGGTGGATGCGGCCGTCGGTAACCAGTTTGTGCAGCGACATCCTGGCGATTTCACGCCTTACCGGGTCAAAGCCCGATAAGATGATTGCTTCGGGCGAGTCGTCGATGATGATCTCAATGCCCGTGAGCGCTTCAAGGGCCCGAATATTCCGGCCTTCGCGACCGATGATACGGCCTTTTATATCGTCATTTTCCAGCGGGAATACCGATACGGTGTTTTCAATGGCATGTTCGCTGGCGGTACGCTGGATGGTTTCAATCACTACTTTTTTGGCTTCCCGCTGAGCGGTGATCTTGGCTTCTTCCAGGGTGTCTTTCATGTATACAAGCGCATCGGCCTTGGCCTCGTCCTTTAAAGTCTCCATCAATTGCTCCTTGGCTTCTGCAGCAGATAATCCCGCTATGATCTCAAGCTTTTCTACCTGCTCTTTTACCGATTTGTCGTATTCGGCCTGCTTTTTGGCAATAATCTCCAGTTGGTTGTTTAAGTTTTCCCGGATGACATCCAGTTCTTTTTGTTTTCGCTGATACTCCTCGAGTTTTTGTGAGATTTGTGTTTCTTTCTGGTTTAACCTGATTTCGTTTTTCTGGACTGCGCTGTTTCGTTCATTGATGACTTTCTCATGTTCGGCCTTGAGTTGAAGGAATTTTTCTTTGGCCTGGAGGATCTTTTCTTTCCTGATTACTTCCGCTTTTTCTTCCGCTTCCCGGATGATCTTCTCAGTTTTCTTTGCATTCAGCTTCCGTAAAATAAAAGAACCGATCACAACCCCGATAACCACTCCTGCCAGTCCGTCAAGCAGGTAAAGTAATATCTGTGTGCTCATATTCAGTGTGATTTAGGTATATAATTAGGTTCAAAAAATTACCCGCTATTAATCCAGGGGTTATGGATAAACCCATTTCATCATGGCTAGGGTTGCTCCGGGAGGTCGAACGTCCACTGTCCGCCAGATGACGGATCCCGACTATGTCGGGGTGAGGCCTGTTCTTCCAAACGGTAAGTCGTACCCTAAAGTGTATAATGTTGATTTATCAAACCAAGTTGGATTAATGCGGGTAAATGTCTTAATGCTTTTTCAAAGAACGTAAGGGCATCGGCTGCTAAACAGTCGGTCAGGAAAGCATGTGGTCCATCCTGCTCAGGCGGTGAATTACATTTTCTACATTTTCCTTTAATTCACTTGCTAGCTTGAGGGTGGTGGAAGAAAAGTGCAGTAATACCATTGCCAGCAAATCTTGCTTGTCATTAAAAGCGAATGATTCTGAATAATCCCGTGTGCGCTGTTCGATTTCCTGCACAGCTTGCCGGATGATCCCTTCTTCATCACGCTTGATCTTCAGCCGGTAAGGTCTGTCGGCAATGTTTACGGTAATGGTTAACTCTTCCATATTCCTGCTGCTTCCAGATTCTGATTGTTATTTGTTTAGTAGTTCAATACACCGGTCAATTTCCCGCACCAGATCCTGTATCTTCTCTTTTACCCCGACCGTCTCATCGGTTGATTCGACAACGCCGGCTATTTCCATCTCCCGGATCCGGGACTTTAAATGTTCTATCTCCTTTTTCTGCTCTTCTGTTGTTTTCTGATAAATGACCGCCTGATTGTTCAGTTGATCTCTTTCTATTTTGATTTTTTGGTGAACCTCAACAAGTAGCTTCAATTTTGCTTCCACCGTACTGAAATAATCATTCACCCTTTCCATGATGCAACTTGCCGGTTTTGGTTCTATGTTTACAAAGATATCAAATTTGTTCAGTATTTAATAATGTTAAATTAAAATAGTTCAAATTATCATCCGATAACCATAGAATATCTTATTAAACGTAAAATTTTGAATTTGGTTATAAAAAAAATCAATTCCCACCGGGTATATTTCAGTGCTTTTCCGGATTAAGCAATAAAAAGATCATTCAATGACGGAAGATTTCTTACATTTTATCTGGAAATTCAAAACGGATGGGGTTGATTTTCAAACGCCTGAAGGCGAAATTATCAGGGTTGTCAGACCGGGAGAGCATAACCACGATGCGGGCCCTGATTTTCTCCACGCCCGCGTGAGCATAGGTGGAACCCTGTGGGCCGGAAATGTGGAATTACATGTGCGGTCGTCGGACTGGCTCAGGCATGGGCATGAAAAGGATGATGCTTACGATAATGTTATCCTGCACGTGGTTTTTCATCATGACCAGGATATCCGCCGGAAGAACGGGGAACTGATAACCACGCTGGCCCTGGAAGGGCAGTTGCCGGCGGGAACCTATTATAAGTACCAGCATTTCCTGAATAATCATCTGTGGATTCCCTGTGCAATGGCATTGAGCACAGTGAATGAACTGGTGGTAAAAGACTGGCTTACAGCTCTGTCGGTAATCCGGCTTGAACGGAAGTGCAAGGAACTGGAGAGTCTGCTGGATTTTACCGGCAACGATTGGAACCAGGCTTTTTATCAATCGCTGGCAGGGACGCTGGGCTTTCGTATTAACCGGCAGCCTTTCGAACTACTGGCCCGACAGACACCGGTACAGTTTCTGGAAAAGCACAAAGATGATATCCTTCAGGCAGAAGCCATCCTTTTTGGGCAGGCAGGATTATTAGCAGGACGGTTCAGGGGAGAATACCCGAAGATGCTTAAAAGGGAATATGCTCACTTGCGGTATAAGTTTTCCCTTCAGCCTGTTCCCGGTCACCTGTGGAAATTTCTCAGGCTGCGGCCGAACAATTTTCCGACAATCAGGATCGCCCAACTGGCTATGATCATCCATCAGCGGGTCAACCTGTTCGGAGAGATCATCGAAAAAAGCGAAAGGGAAGAGTTTCGTGATCTGTTCCAGGTTGGTGTCAGCGATTACTGGAAGGAGCATTATTATTTCGACCGGCCGTCGAGGGAAATGCATAAATCCATTTCTCCTTCGACGGTGGATCTGATCCTGATCAACAATGTGGTGCCTTTCCTGTTTGTTTATGGTAAATGGAAAGGGCTGGACCAATATTGCGACAGGGCGCTTCGATTGCTTGCCTCGATACCTGCCGAATCCAACGCCATCACCCGCAAGTATGAAACATTTGGGATTGCGCCCCGATCAGCCGATCAATCCCAGGCTCTACTGGAGCTGAAAGCAAACTACTGCGACCAGAAACGATGCCTCGAATGCAGGATAGGAGTGGCGCTGGTTGCGGTTTGATTGGACGATGTGTATCTAGGATTCAGCCGTTTTCGCTTTTTCTTCAAACTCCCGGATCAGCTCTTCGGGGGATTTGCCCATGTTCTGGATGGAAATGGCGGCATCGTCTGCAAAATCATGGTCGGGATAACGCTCTATGAAAGTCTCGTAAAGCTCCTTTGCCTTACCAAGGTTCAGCATGTGGTTCTCATAAATAAATGCCAGCAGAAACAGGCATTCAGGCGTTTTATGATAGTCGGGATACTGGTAAATGATCTGGTTATATAACTCCAGCGCCTGCACCGGCTTGTTGAGATTCAAAGACAATTCAGCTGCTTTGTACAGGTATTCGGGCGCCTCTTCAGAATTTTTATTCTCTGCTGCATAGTCAGTGTAAGCTGTAATCAGCTCTTCAATGAGCTGGATACCCTTCTGATCAAAGGTGAAATTCTCCGAACTGAGTTTCTCTTCCATCGACCTGATCTTTGCTTTCGGATCCTTTGGCGTGCAATGTGTGCCGGCAACCGCCACGAGCGCAATAATTAAAATAATACCTAAATATTTCATATCCAATATTTTAAATTGTAAATCCAATATTTCTCATGCTCTAACCTTCTTTTTCCTGGCAGGGAAGATCATTTTGTACTTAACATCGATATTACCGGAGGAAATATCATTCAGCTTTCTTTTCAGCAGGATTTTCCGTAACGGACTGATCAGGTCCACAAACAATGTAGCTTCCAGGTGATCGTACTCATGCTGGATGATCCGGGCCGAAATGCCTTCATACACTTCGTCATGGAATTGGAAGTCACGGTCATAATACTGTATCCTGATGCGGGGAGGCCTGCTCACATCTTCCCGGATATCGGGGATGCTCAGGCAGCCCTCGTTGAAAACCCACGGCTCACCTGTTTGTTCAATGATTTGCGGATTGATAAAAATCTTTTTAAATCCCTCCAGTTCAGGGTGTTCCTGGACGTAGGGACCGACATCCACGATGAACAGGCGGATCGGCTGATTCACTTGCGGAGCGGCAAGCCCAACCCCTTCCGATGAATACATGGTTTCAAACATGTTCTCAATCAGTTCCTCCAGGCCCGAATGCCCGGGGCTGATCTCCTCTGCCACTTTTCTTAAAGTTGGATGGCCATATGCAACGATCGGCAGGATCATAAATTATTCTCTCTCTCTTTGTTAATGGATCTCCATTCGAGGTATGACTGAAGGATGATGGTGGCGCTGATGGTGTCCACCAATTCCTTCCGCTGGCGGTCTTTTTTCTTCAAACCTGCGTCGATCATCGTTTGAAAGGCCATCTTTGATGAGAACCTTTCATCCGCCATTTCGACTTTCATCCCCGGAAATTCTTTTTTCAGCCTGTTTACGAACGGAATAATGTATTTCAACGATTCAGAGGGTTCATTGTTCATCTGCCTGGGTTCTCCCACTACGATTCCTTCCACTTGCTCGCGGGCGATGTAGGCTTTGAGCCAGGCCATCAGTTCATGCGAAGGCACCGTGGTCAGTCCGTTTGCGATCAGTTGCAGTTCGTCTGTCACGGCGATGCCGGTCCTTTTTCTTCCGTAATCGATGGCTATGATTCGTCCCATTCCATATTCAGGCTTAAGCGGCTGCAAATTTACAAAGAAGTTGATTACCTTTGGCACATAATCAATTGGTTATGGATCCGCAAGTCATTCGATTCATTGAAACGGCCTGGGAAAGGCGCGAACTGCTGGCGCAGGAAGAGATCAGGGCAGCCATAGCGGAAGTGATCGGCTTGCTGGACAAGGGCAGGCTTCGCGTTGCCGAACCCGGCCCCGATGGCTGGATAGTCAATGAATGGGTTAAAAAAGCTGTTATCCTATATTTCCCGATGCGGGAGATGGAGGTTACAGAAGCCGGCCCGCTGGAGTTTTATGATAAAATCCCCTTGAAAAGAAACTACCGCGAAAAGGGTGTCCGGGTGGTGCCGCATGCCGTTGCCCGCTTTGGCGCCTATCTGGCAAAAAATGTGATCCTCATGCCTTCTTATGTCAATATCGGCGCTTATGTTGACGAAGGCACCATGGTTGATACCTGGGCAACGGTGGGGTCCTGCGCGCAGATCGGGAAGAACGTCCACCTGAGCGGGGGAGTGGGAATCGGGGGAGTGCTGGAGCCGGTTCAGGCTGCACCGGTCATTATAGAGGACGACTGTTTTATCGGATCAAGGTGCATCGTGGTGGAAGGGGTGAGAGTGGAGAAGGAGTCAGTTCTGGGCGCCGGCGTAGTACTTACCGGCTCGACCCGCATTATTGATGTGACATCGGAAAACCCGTTGGAATACAAGGGAGTAGTCCCGGCCCGCTCCGTCGTCATCCCGGGTACTTATCCGAAAGAATTTCCAGCAGGGACATACCAGGTACCCTGTGCCCTGATCATCGGTAAGAGAAAACCCTCCACCGATCTGAAAACTTCCCTTAACGATGCCCTGCGGACTTACCAGGTCCAGGCTTAATTGCGCCGGCTCCGTATTTCTCATGCCTTACCCTGGAGCCAATTCCGAAGATTAAATCTGACACTGCACTGTAGTTTTTAGTTCCTGGTTCCTGGTTCTTGTTTCTTGTTTCTTGTTTCTTGTTTCTTGTTTCTTGTTTCTTGTTTCTTGTTTCTTGTTTTCACGCCCTACGCCCTACGCTCTTAGCAAACATTTATGCACCTCCAGCACCTGTGGGATCAGCATAGACTCTCCGTCATTGAGAATAACGAAATCGGCCAGTCTTACCTTCTCCTTTTCAGGCCATTGGTTGATCATTCGCCGGCGCACTTCAGATGCCTTCACCTTATCCCGGGCCATTACCCTTTTGATCCTCAGCTCTTCCGGGGCAGTAACGCATATCACCTTATCCATCGTCTTGTTAAATCCCCCTTCGAATAAAATTGCCGCCTCGTAAATAGTGTAAGGTTGATTTTCATAGCTGGCATTCCATTCCTGGTATTTGTTTCTAACCAATGGATGAATGATACCATTTAGTTCCTGAAGTTTATCAGTATCATTAAAAACGATTTCCGCCAGCTTCTGGCGCAACAAACCGCCCTGCTGATTGAATAAATGATCGCCGAAAGTCTCCCGGATCAGTAATTGCACCTCTTTGGTTTCATACAATTGCCGGGCTTCGATATCAGCATTGAAGACAGGTATCCCAAGCTTTTGAAAAATGTTGGCGACCAGTGTTTTCCCACTGCCGATGTTCCCTGTAAGCCCGACTTTCAGCATTATTTCAGGATAATATATTCCACGATCTCGGGTTCAACCTTATTGATACGGATAAATGCCGGAAATTTTTCCAGGCGCACCCTTACCTTGTCGCCACGGGCTATGTCAATGTTTGCAAAATCGGCAACAGCTGTGATCATACCCGGTTCAACATCGGAATATTCTTTCAATGCAACGGTATAAGTGACTTTGACTTTGTCCGGGAATGTTTTTATCCGTAATTCATTATTATTGATGATAATCACCGGGGCGTCAATCTGCGCTTCAGTAAATTTTTCGACCGGAATCGTCAGTGTCACTTCTTCCGGTAGGAATCTAAGCATGTGATAATGATGGGCTGTATCTTGCGGGAAACTTTTTGTGACAGAGATATTTTCAGAAAGATTGACCAGCCTGATCAACCCAAGTGATGCCGAATCAAGCATGTCTATGATCCTTTCCGGTCCGGTAACAGTAACACTGTCAGGATTAAAACTAATTTCATCGTAACCGAAATAATGTTTTTCATAGCTAATGTCGAAATTCGCTGATACCGGGATTCTTTTTGATTTCTCCGGTTCAAATGTCAGGTAGATTGTGTCCGGACTTATCGATTGGATCTTGCCGTAAAGCCCCATATCACGTTCAATATCGTTAATGAAGGAGGAAGTGGTGATGGCGGCGCTGAGAGTACCATTCTTACTAAACATGGGGGTGAATCTCAGGTTAATTATGGCGGGCTTTTTTGACTGAATGAAAAGCAAACTGAAAAGTGTGGATCCTTTCTCCTTGATCTCTAAACGGACAATATTGTCAGAGACTGATGTTAAAACTTTGTCTTTGGGCAAATGTGTGAATTCAACAGGAACAGGGATAATACTGGTATAAACATTGGCCAGTTTGATGGTAATCCAGATGATCATGGAAATCACCAGGCAAACCAGGAAAACGCTCAGCCTTTGCCTGAATTGTTCATCACGCTGCCTGAAAGCAGATTTGATTAATTCTATGAAATTGATCTTCAATGATCTGGTGATTGAGGATCGAATATTTGAATTATTTAGCGATAGAACAAAGCTTTATTTCTGCCCAAGCTGCGTGGAGGTGTCCATTGCGACGGCAGATTTTTCAAACGTCAGACGCATCTGGTTCCCAACCTCGAGCACAACGGTGGTTTCATCGATTTCTGCGATCTTCCCATGGATCCCGCCGATGGTGATCACTTTGTCTCCTTTTTTCAGATTTTCCCTGAATCTTCTTTGATCTTTGCTTTTCTTCATTTGAGGACGGATAAAGAAAAGATAAAAGACAAGGATGATCAGGACGAGTGGCAGGAATGACATGAAATTACTGCCTGACCCTTCCTGGCCCTGCGTTGGAGCGAAAAGTAAAATGTAACTGAGATTCATCATATTCGGTTTTATTAAAGTTTATCTTCTTTTTTCGGGCAAATAGATCTGAGCCTTTACAACCAGGTTTGTTATACTGGGTTGTGCATTGGTGGCAATGGTCACCGATTTGCTTTGAAATCCTTCTCTGCCCGAGCTGTCGAAAGTCACCCTGATGGTTTCCTGCTGCCCGGGTTTGATGGGGGCCCTGGGAAAATCGTATGCCGTACAGCCACAGGATGCGGTAACGTTAGCAATTAACAGGTCTGCTTTGCCGCTGTTTTTGAATTTAAACGCAAAGGTCACTTTTTCTCCCTGAATTACCCGGCCAAAATTATGTTCTGTCTTTTCGAATTCTATCTGGGGCAGATCCGCATCGCTATTCTGGCCTGAGGCACTGCCCGGTACATTCACCACACTGGCCGGAACCCGGTCACTGTTGCCCGAGCAGGCAATGAGTGCCAAAAGGCTGCACAGAATGATAATCCTAGCAATCATATTTCAAAACTTAAAACTCAAAACTCAAAACTAATTTAGTATCTGCTTCCATAAATAGAAACAGATCCCCTGTAAATATCCTCTCTCCAGTATCCCTGGCATTTGAGGATATAAAAATATACCCCGTCAGGCAAAGTGCCCCCGTCCCAGTTATTGTTATAGTTTTTTGATTCGAAGACCTTATTCCCCCATCGGTTGAAAATCACAATCTCGTTGCTGATATAACGGTCGAGGTTGGGTATTTCATACCTGTCATTTACGCCATCACCATTTGGTGTAAAAACATTGGGTATTGTCAATTCAAATTCCTTGACCCTGACTTCAAGAAAGAGGGTATCCTGACAATTGTCGATGGTCGTGTATCGAAATTCAACCATATTGACAGAGTCAACAAAAGCATATTCAGGCATCAAATCGTTGGTGGTTGATTTATCCGGGAATACCCAGATCCAGCTGGACAAAGGAATGGAATCAGCCGATTTATTCTCGAAAGTCATGGTTGCTTTTGGGTTGGTCTGAAAAATCTCCTCCGGCTCAATGTGCAGGATTACCTCCGGGAGCTTGTATGATTCAACCAGATATGAGGTGTCATAAGCACAGATGGTATCATAGACCAGGAAAGAATACCTGTCTTCGCTGCACAGGCCCAGGGCCAGGGATGAATCGTTCGGGGCGATGAAAGGCGCGTTCCAATGATAACTGTAGGGTGGTTTGCCTCCTGATACGTAGGCCTGAACCTGTGATTTGCATTCATCAGGGCAGCCTTTGCTCAACTGTTCAAATTCCACGACCATCTTCGGATAGATACTGATGGTAACGGTATCTGTGCAGAAAAAGGTGCTGTCGGAATTATACACTTTTAACACATAAGTGATGGTGTCTTTCACAGTCACTTCGATGATGACACCGGTTTGTCCGGTTGGCTCCCAGTAATACTTCAGGGTATCGGAAAATTGCGTGTAAAGGTAAACCCGGTCGCCGTAGCAAACAGTTGTATCACCTGGAAAGATCGTGCAGTCAAACTGGGCGTGCGACCGAAAACTGATCAAAAACAGACAAAGAATAATTACCCTGTACATCGTCCTGAAGTATCTTGGAACTGCATTCATGAGAGGGGGCAAAAATAAGGAAAAAGAATTCATCTCTGTCAAAATTTCCAAAAACAGGGGTTGGTATGTTCTTTGACGTAATTATACATTAAACCGCACGTGCATGATATCGCCGTCTTCCACAATGTAGTTTTTACCCTCAACGTGGAACTTCCCGGCTTCTTTTACGGCATGTTCTGAACCGTAGCGGATGAAATCGTCATATTTCATTACCTCGGCGCGAATGAACCCTCTTTCGAGGTCGCTGTGAATGGTGCCGGCAGCCTGCTGGGCCGTTTCGCCTTTCCGGATGGTCCAGGCCCTGACCTCTTTGGGCCCGGCAGTGAAAAAGGAATGAAGGTTCAGCAGATGATATGCCGCCCTGATCAGCCGGTTTACCCCCGGCTCATCCAGCCCGGCATCTGCCAGGAAAACTTTTCGGTCTTCCGGATCATCCAGCTCGGCAATTTCGGCCTCCAGTTTGCCGGCAACGATCACAATTTCTGCGCCCTCGCCGGCCATGGAAGTTTTAAAAGCATCCGTGTATGCATTTCCTGTTGTCGCTGATCCATCATCGACATTGCAAACATAAAGAACGGGTTTGGCTGTCAGCAGGTACATATCGGTTATGTGCTTTCTGTCTTCTTCCGGAATGGTATAAGTCCTGGCATTCTGGAAATTCTCCAGGTGGTCTTTCAATTTATGCAATACCTCCAGGATATGTTTTGGTTCACGCTCGCCTGACTTGGCCATTTTCTCGACCCGCTGGATCTTCCGCATCACCATATCCAGATCCCTGATCTGCAGTTCCAGGTCGACTATTTCCCTGTCCCGCACCGGGTTGACAGATCCTTCGATATGTGGCACGGTATCCTCGTCAAAACAACGCAAAACATGAATGATCGCATCGGTTTGCTGAATATCGGCCAGGAATTTGTGGCCTATCCCTTCCCCCTGGCTTCCTCCCTTTGTCAACCCGGGGATGTCGACGATCTCTACCGTTGCCTGGACGACTTTAGCACTTTTAATATACTTATCGATCTCATACAACCGTGGATCGGGAACATGAATAGTACCGATATTTGACCTGGCGCCGCCACCGGCCTGTGCCCTGGCGTTGGAAAAACAATTGAAGATGGTGGTTTTGCCTGTAAGCGACAGCCCTACAATTCCGCACTTGAGTGGCATCAGATTGCTAATTTGTTGGATGCAAAAGTACGAAATTAATCATTTAATTTTTGTATCTTTGCCGCCCGTTTTGAGAGGTTGTTTGATTCTTTCTGTGCCACAGCCTTTTAGATACTGAATGTTAAACCCGTTTTGCCGAACGCCGGGGTACAGCGGCAGGAGTCAAAACACAAATTTTATTTAATGACTGAAAAAGATCAGGAAGTTAACGAGCAGGCTGAAGAGCTAAACCAGCCCGAAGTTAACGAAGAACCCGCAGCTGAGGAAGCTGCACCCACCATCGAAGCAGAAATCCCCGTAAAAAATCAGACAGAAGAAGAACCAGAGGCAGAAATAACAGAAGAAACCGTCGTTGAGGTTCCTGAAGTGGTTGCCGAAGAATCTGTTCCTGAGCCAGTGGAAGAATCCCCTGTTGAAACAACTATGATGGAGGACCCCGTAGAAGAGGCTTCCCCCGCTGCTGCCCCGGAAGAAACTCCGGAAGAAACTCCGGAAGAAACTCCGGAAGAAACTCCGGAAGAAACTCCGGAAGAAACTCCGGAAGAAGCTCCGGAAGAAGCTCCGGAAGAAGCTCCGGAGGAACCTTCAGTTGCACCGGTGGAAGATGCACCGGTTGAAGAGTTCTTTGCAGAAAAGGAACCTGAAAAAATTGATTCCGAGCCCGCAAAGCCATTTGACTGGGATGCCATCGGGAAAAAGCAGGACAAATACTCAGAAGATGAGCGGAGAAGGCTCGAAGTTATCTACGATAAAACATTGAGTTCCATTTCGGAACATGAAGTGATCGAAGGCACTGTCGTGGGCAAGAATGCCCGTGAGATCGTCGTCAATATCGGTTTTAAATCCGATGGTATTATCCCCGCTTCTGAAGTGCGCTATCTGACCGATATCAAGCATGGCGACAAGATCGAAGTATATGTGGAAAGCCAGGAAGATATTGGCGGACAACTGGTCCTTTCCCATAAAAAGGCTCGTATCCTGAAATCATGGGAACGTGTCAATAAGGCTTTCGAAAACGACGAAATCATCACCGGTTATGTAAAATGCCGTACAAAGGGCGGCCTGATCGTCGATGTTTTTGGCATCGAAGCTTTCCTTCCCGGTTCGCAGATAGATGTGAAACCCATCCGGGATTATGATATTTATGTCGATAAGACGATGGAATTCAAGGTGGTGAAGATCAATCAGGAATACAAAAACGTTGTAGTTTCTCACAAAGTACTTATAGAAGCCGAGCTCGAGCTGCAGAAAGCCGAGATCATGGCAAAGCTTGAAAAGGGACAGGTGCTGGAAGGAACGGTCAAGAACATTACTTCATACGGCGTGTTTATTGATCTGGGCGGTGTGGATGGCCTTATCCATATTACCGACCTTTCCTGGGGCCGGATCAACCACCCGGAAGAGATCGTGCAGTTGGATGAGAAGATCAAGGTCGTTATTCTTGACTTCGATGATGAGAAAAAGCGCATTGCCCTTGGCCTGAAACAATTACAGCCTCATCCGTGGGATTCACTGGATGAAAGCCTGAAGGTGGGCGACAAGGTGAAAGGTAAAGTGGTGGTCATTGCCGACTACGGCGCTTTCATCGAGATCGCCCCCGGTGTTGAAGGGCTGATCCACGTGTCGGAAATGTCATGGTCGCAGCACCTGCGTACAGCCCACGACTTCCTGAAGGTGGGTGAGGAGGTGGAAGGCGTTATCCTGACCCTTGACAAGGACGAACGCAAGATGTCGCTGGGTATGAAACAACTCGTTCCCGACCCGTGGGAAAATATCGTCCAGAAATACCCGATCAATTCCAAACATACGGCCACTGTCCGCAATTTTACCAACTTCGGCATCTTTGTCGAACTGGAAGAGGGTGTCGACGGGCTGATCCACATCTCCGACCTTTCCTGGTCAAAGAAGATCAAGCACCCGGCTGAATTTACCAAGATCGGTGAGCAGATCGAAGTGGTGGTCCTCGATGTAGATACGGAAAACCGCCGCTTAAGCCTCGGCCATAAACAACTCGAAGAGAACCCGTGGGATGTCTTCGAATCGGTATTTACGCTTGGTTCTGTCCACCAGGGCACCATTGTCAGCTCTAACGACAAGGGATTCATTGTTTCACTGCCCTATGGCGTGGAAGGCTTCATGCCGACGCGTCATGCTGCAAAGGCTGACAATACCCCTGCACGGGTTGATGACTCGCTTGACTTTAAGGTGATCGAGTTTTCTAAAGATAACAAGAAGATCATCCTTTCTCACTCCCGTGTGCACCAGGATGAAGCCAGGTCCGGCCGTGACAAGGAAGATGGCCGCGTTAAAAAAGAACAGCGCTCAACCAAGCATGCCGTTAAGAAGATCCAGGACACCATCGAAAGGACGACCCTGGGTGATCTCGAAGCGCTGGCCAGCCTGAAGCATGATATGGAAAAGCGCGAAAAGAAGGCAAAGGCGAAGAAGGAGGAGGAGAAGAAGCACGAGGAGAAGAAGCAGGAGGAGAAGGAATAATATTTTTGTGCAGTTTTCATTAACAATACTGGGAAGTGGGGCATCCATTCCCCTGGCCGACCGTAATCCGACGGCGCAGTTGTTGCAGTTGGATAGCAGGAAATTTCTGCTGGATTGCGGCGAGGGGACGCAGATGCAGATTCGCCGGTTTAGCGCAAGGCCCCAGCAAATCAGTCATATATTTATCTCTCATTTGCATGGTGATCATTTTTACGGACTGATCGGGCTGATCAATACATTCCATTTGCTAAACCGGAAATCGGAATTGCATATTTACGGAATCCAAGCGCTGAAGGAGATACTGGACCTGCAACTGGAACAAAGCCATACTGCGCTGAACTATCCGCTGGAATTCTATCCAGTTAATCCTGAAATAAGCTCGGTGATCTTTGAAGATGAACTGGTGTCTGTGCGGACCATTCCACTGGTACACCGGATACCGACCTGCGGGTTTCTGGTCGGCGAAAAAAAAGGCAGGCAAAGGAGCTTTGCCTATTGTACCGATACAGCTTATACTGAGAAGATTATCCCGCTGGTGAAAAACTGTGATTTACTATATCACGAAGCCACTTTTACCCATGACCGCCAGGCAGATGCCACTGCCAAATTCCATTCCACTGCCCGGGAAGCGGCCACAATTGCCCAAAAGGCCGGTGTAAAAAAACTCCTCATCGGGCACTATTCCGCACGATACAAAGAGCTTGACGGATTGCTTGAGGAAGCCCGGGCGGTTTTCCCCGAAACATACCTGGCTACCGACGGACTGAAATTCCAAATCTAAAATCCTACCGTCCTACCGTCCTACCGTCCTACCGTCCTACCGTCCTACCGTCCTACCGTCCTACCGTCCTAAAACAGCCCCAAGCAGCACTTCCACCGGATGCAGCGCCTCCCTCCCGGTGCCATCCCTGATCTGATGGCGGCAACTGGTACCCGGGGCAGCGATGATAACATCTGCAGCGGTTTGCCTGACGTTAGGGAAAAGTACCAGTTCGCCGACTTTCATCGACAATTCGAAGTGCTCTTTCTCGTATCCAAACGAGCCGGCCATGCCGCAGCACCCGGAGGGTATCTCTTCTATTGAGTAATTCTCCGGCAGGGAAAGCATTTCTTTGGTAGGTCCGGTTGTTGATAACGCTTTCTGGTAGCAATGCCCGTGCAGTTTGATATGCCTGGATTCAGTGGTGAACTGCTCTTTCCGAATCCGGCTTGCTTCTACCTCACGCATGAAAAACTCTTCAAATAACAGACAGTTTTTCGATAACGCAAGGGCATCTTTTTTCAGTTTTTTTCCTGCCAGGTCAGGGTATTCATCCCTGAAAGACAGAATGCCTGATGGCTCAATCCCTATGAGCGGTAAATCCTCGCTAACGATATCCTTAAAAATTAAAACATTTTCAATAGCACATTTCCTCGCTCTGCGCACTAAGCCCTTGGATAAATAGGTCCTTCCACTCTCCGAATTCCCAATAACCAATACCCTATACCCCAAGGCATTCAGCAGTCTTACCGCAGCCATCCCCACATGCGCGTCATTGAAATCGGTGAATTCATCGATGAAAAGGTTGACCTTGCGGTGGCTGAGGTTATCGGGCAGCAACTGTTTGTAGTTTTTGAGCCAGGTGGAAAAGTGGAAAGGTGAAAAGGTGGGAAGAGAACGTTGGGGAGCTATCCCAAGGATTCTTTTCAATATAACGGAGAGGACCGGGTTACTGACCATGAAATTATAAATGCCGGGGGCTATGCTGCCGATGCGGTTCAGTTTTGTGATATTGGCAATGGCCATTGTCCGCAATGGGATGCCATGTTCATCATAATAATGCTGAAGGAATTCTGCCTTATACCTGGCCATATCCACATTGGAAGGGCATTCCGATTTGCATCCTTTACAGGATAGGCAAAGATCCATGACATCGTAAATCTCCTTATGTCCGAGCGGATTTTTTTTATCAGAGCGGGTGAGGAATTCCCGTAAAATATTGGCCCGGGCCCGGGTGGTCGTATTTTCGTCGCGGGTAGCCATATAGCTCGGGCACATGGTGCCGCCGATCAGGTGGGATTTGCGGCAGTCGCCGGAACCGTTGCATCGCTCGGCAGCGCGTAGAAGACCGCCATCATCCGAGAAGTCGAATACGGTTTCTACCTCTGCTACCTCTATTCCAGGCTCATATCGCCAACCGGAATCCATTGGTGCGGGTGCAACGATTTTTCCGGGATTGAAAATGTTCTCCGGGTCCCAGGTGCGTTTGATCTGCTCCAGCAGCCGGTAATTCTTCTCACCTATCATCCGGGGAATGAATTCCCCTCGCACCCGGCCGTCACCATGCTCGCCACTCAAAGATCCGTTATACTTTTTCACCAGACGGGCGATATCCTCTGCAATCAATCTGAATTTGATCCTGTCTGCCGGATCCTTCAAGTTAAGTAAAGGCCTGAGGTGCAGCTCGCCGGTGGCGATGTGTGCATGATATACGCAATCCAGCTTGTGGATTGCCAGAATTTCCCTGAATTCTGCAATGTACCCGGGCAGTTTTTCCGGCAGCACGGCCGTGTCTTCGATTACAGAAACCGGCTTGGCATCACCCGGTACATTGGAAAGGACACCGAGCCCGGCTTTTCGCAGCGCCCATACTTTCGGAATATCGGCTCCTGAAATAACAGGGTAATAGTATCCCAATCCTTGTCCGGAAAGATCTGATGAAAGCGCATCAGCTTTTTTGAAAAGCTCTTCTTTCGAGGGATGGGCAAAATCGATGATCAGGATCGCAGCCGGATCACCTTTCAGGAAGAAACGGTTTTTCCGCTGTTCTATATTATCTTTTGTGCAATCCAATATATACCTGTCCATCAGCTCAATGGCGCCGGGATGATGCTTCAGGGCAACCAGGTTGCCCTTTAATGCTTCATCGAGTGTTTGAAAATGAGCGCATACCAGTATTTTCTCCCTGGGTGGTAATGGCACCAGGTTCAGCTTTATCTCTGTAGTGAAGGCCAGTGTGCCTTCCGAACCAGCCAACAGCGTCGAAAAATTTAAAGGTTTGCCATCAGCACTGAAAGGGTAACAATCGAGCAACAGATCAATCGCATACCCCGTATTTCTTCGCTTGATCGCGGGATCAGGGTATTCCCTGCGGACCTCCACCTGGGTTTCCGGATCGCTGAGCAGATCCCGGATGTTCCTGTACAGATTGGATTCCAGCGTATCGCCTTCACATTTTTCTGCGAATTCTTCCGGTGTGAGGGGATGAAATTCAGCTTCTGATCCGTCGCTCAGCAGTGTTTTCAGGGCGAGGGTATGGTCACGGGTGCTGCCGTATATCAGTGAATGGGCGCCGCAGGCATTGTTGCCCACCATCCCGCCCATCATGCAGCGGTTGGATGTCGAAGTCTCCGGGCCGAAAAATAGCCCGTAAGGTTCCAGAGCCTGGTTTAATTCATCCAGCACTACTCCCGGCTCTACCCTGACCCATCGCTCTTCCTGGTTGATTTCCAGAATTTTATTCATGTAGCGGGAAACATCCACCACAATACCGCTGCCGACGACCTGTCCGGCAAGTGAGGTCCCCGCCGTTCGCGGAATCAGTGAAGTTTTATTTTCTATGGCAAACCGGATCAGTTTCCGTATATCATCAACGCCCTTTGGACGGGCCACGGCCATTGGAATTTCACGGTAAACGGAGGCATCCGTAGCATGAGAGATCCTGTGCGAAATGTCCGTGAACAGATCACCTTCGAGATGTAGTCTCAATTCGTCGGGTTTTGGGTTGTGTAAATATCCCACAGCTTATTGAAAATAATATCCAGATCCATATAATGCGTTTTTCGCTTTTGAATTTAACAAAGTTTAAAACAAATGATTAAGTAATCGGTTCATCATTTGTCTTTCCTGAACCGATTCAAAATTAGTGTTACGGATGAGTTCTGAGAGTGTTTTTTTATCATGAAACTGACCGGTAAACACTTTTTCTGCCAGTCTTAACAAGGCCGAATGATGCACAGGCCCGTGAAAAGTGATTTTTTCAATTTTTCCTTCCCTGGCCGATAGTTCAAGATCGTATTCATCCCCGCCTGTGCTCCATTGGCCGCTATAACGGTAGGCAGGCGAATAGCCGATATTCCATTCCGGTTTGCTGTATTTTTCGTTGATCAATTTTTGAATTGCCTGTGTGTCACTTTCGGACAAAGTGATATGGGTTGCATCTCCATAATACGCTGAGATAAATTTTGTAAACGAAGAGAGGAAAGATTCAATGGACACCTTGTTTTTAAGCAGATGACTGATATTGATAACTTTTTTTCTGACGGATCTGACCGATTTGTCATCATAACGCTCTTCCCGGCTTCTGATCGAATGTTCGAGCTTTTCCAGGTCGGTGTCGAACAGCAAACTACCGTGGTGCAGAACTTTTTCCCTGAAAACATGGGCCGAATTTCCTGAAACTTTTAACCCGTCAACGACAATATTGCTTTTTTCTTCAAACGCGGCATTTAATCCCAGTTTCTTTAAGAATTCTAACACAGGTTTTGTGAAAAACCGGTAATCTACCAGGTTTTCTTTCCGGTCGGTGTAGACAAATGAAAAATTGATGTTGCCAGGATCCTGGTAAACCGTTCCTCCGCCGGTGATTCTCCTGATAACCGGTATATTTTGTGATGCAATAAAGTCATGATTGATTTCCCGGGATCTGTTCTGATGTTTTCCAATAATAACCGACTCCTCGTTACGCCAGATCATAAACGTATTGTTGGTCGCCGACTTGAAAAGATGCTCTTCGGCGGCGAGATTAAAATAAGGATCGGTTTCCGGGCGTTGGATGATGTGCAGCATCTCGATAAATCTATGTGCAAAGCTATTAAAATAAATCTGTGCTGATCTCTGCTCCTTATCTGTGCATTTTTTATATATTTGATTAAAATATAATAATATGAGGAATATAATTTTTTTCGGATTATTTACCATGGTTTTCATTCTATCATCCTGTTCTGTTCTGCAACAGACATCGGAAATAAAGAATTTTGCCCGGTGTGATTTCCGGCTGGAATCAATTTCCAATCTCCGGATGGCCGGTGTGAACATCCAGAACAAGAATTCAATGTCGGACCTGGGGTTTATGGAAATTGCCAAAATAACGGCAGCCGTTGCAAGCAATTCATTGCCCGTTCATTTTGACCTGGATGTTTTGGCGAGAAATCCCAATTCAGCCATGGCTGCCATGAACAAACTCGACTGGATCTTACTGATCGACGATATTGAGATGACAAGGGGAGTATTGATAGAACGCATTGAGATACAGCCCAATTCATATACCGCTTTCCCGGTGGCGATGAATTTCGACCTAATGAAGGCCCTTTCGGGCAAATCGGGCGATGCGCTGCTGAATTTCATTTTCAACCTTACAGGTTCCGGTGGCAAACCCGCCAGGGTAAAGCTGAAAGCCAAGCCCACCATCATGGTTGGTTCCACCGCACTGGAGTATCCGGGTTACATTACCATTAAGCAGGATTTTTGAAAAAAAAAAGCTGCCCGCGCACAGGCAGCTAAACAAAAATTGTTGTCAATTGTATTGAAACCTTATATCTGGAATTTAGTATTCCTATCACCCAATCCTTCTGAACCTGATCACGGTAAAAACAAAAATCAGGCCGATGCCGATGAATAAAGCCCAGTTGCCAATCGGTACCTCAGGATCAGGTGGGTTGATGATAATTTCGTCCTGGCAGGCATTGAAAACAAATCTTTTACCGCTCAGAAATCCCACGCAGTCATTGGCTCCAAATGGACCATCATAACAAGTGCCAGGAGCGTCAAATCGGCCCACCAACGCATATTTCACACCATCTCCTTTGTTCACACCTACCGTAGCGGGTGATCCGCCAAAACCGTTTACTCCTCCTGAAAAATCGCCGGTTGTCCATTGCATCTCTTCATAAGCAAATGCTACATTCTTGCCAATGCCAATCAACGGATCGTTACCATCGGTGAGGATCACCTGGAAAGTGTTTAGCTTGTCCGTATGCAGATTATAATATCCTACCACATTCCAAATAATGGTGATCCTATTTGGGCTGGTCTCAATTTTATACCAAACAGCACCCCCACCAGCGGGCCGGGTATCAACATCGGCAAAAAAGGGTGCAACGATTGCGAGCGGGGTAGAAGGAAAAGCAAATGGCGTAAAAGTTGACGTCGGACTGGTGAATGTTAGGTTGCCATTGTTATTGATATACAAACTCGTGTACTGGTCTCCGTAAAGGCAAAATGTGAAAGGAAGCGTGATCAGACTACTTGAACCGTCATCATTCGGGCCCATGGCTAACGAAAATGTCCCGTCGAGCGGGATATAAAAGCCTGTAGAACGGCTGGCATCCTGCTCAAAATCTATTGGCTGTGAAGTTGCCTCGTAAACCTTATGGTTTTCCTGCATTAAGGATCCATCGAGTTTCATTTGTTGGTACTCTGGTGAATCAGGACTGACTTGTGCCTGCGATAAAAAAGGCAAAATAATCAGAAGTTTGAAGAATTTTTTCATGGCTTAAAGATTAAGTTATTACTGGGTCAAATCTATGACAAAAGAAGTACTAATGTCAACTTTAAGATGTACGAATAAATGCATTTCAAAGAAAATCAATAATATACACATGTACGAATAAATTTATTCGTACATCTGGAACGTCAATTTAACAACTCATTAACAATTGTGATCGGTTTACGGTTCTCTATGGGGAGGTCATGAATTTGTATATCCGCTTTTTACTAATTTTGTCGCATTCATGAAAGACCAGTTCAAGGATCATCTGGCTTTGCCGGTTTTCAGGACCCTGTCGGAAGCGGCCGGGGAGTTCGGGAAACCGGTCTATGCTGTGGGCGGCTACGTCAGGGATATCATCCTGGGCCGGCACAGCCAGGATTTAGATGTCGTGGCAGTTGGCAGTGGCATTGAACTGGCGCAAATTTTCGCTCGTAAGATCGGCCCGCGGGCAAGAGTGAATGTCTTTAAGACTTACGGCACGGCGATGGTGAAATATTTTGACGGGCAGGAATGGATCGTCGAATTTGTCGGTGCCCGCAAAGAATCCTATAGCATGGATTCCCGGAAACCAGCCGTGGAGAGCGGTACACTGAAAAACGACCAGGACCGCCGCGATTTTACGATCAATACCCTGGCCATCAGTCTGAACAAGGAAGATTACGGGAAACTGATCGATCCGTTCGACGGTCTGCAGGACCTTAAAAATGGCCTGATCCGCACCCCGCTTGACCCGGACATTACCTATTCCGACGATCCGCTGCGCATGATGCGGGCTATTCGTTTTGCCACGCAGCTTCAATTTGCCATTGAAAAAGGTTCTTTCGAGGCTATCAGCAGAAACGCCGGGCGGATCGGGATCGTTTCACGGGAACGGATAAATACTGAACTGGAAAAGATCATGATGGCGCCGCGACCCTCCGTCGGATTTCATTTGCTGATGGATTCCGGTTTGCTGCAGCTGATCTTTCCGGAGCTGGCAGACCTGAAAGGTGCAACCTATATCGAAGGCAAGGGGCATAAGGATAATTTCTCGCATACCCTGCAGGTGCTCGACAATGTTGCGGCCAAGTTGGAGAACCTCTGGTTGCGCTGGGGCGCCCTGCTGCATGATATTGCCAAACCAA
>JAHYJL010000025.1 GCA_019429045.1 Bacteroidales bacterium | reverse complement strand
AAGAGTATGTGAAGGGCCCCATGACAGAGCCCGATACCGCTCAATGGCAGACCAATATCTATTTCCCGTTGAAATAAGCTGAGAGAACATACTTTTTTACTAAAGATCTTTTCATCAACTATGGACCGAAGACGCTTTATTCTCCGGGGGACCGGGCTGCTGGCAGGCGGATTGATCCTGGGATCAAACCCGCTCAAGCTCTTTGGTAAACCGCTTACCCCAGACCTTTGCCTGGTCAAATCCACCGATTATTATCACGCCACCCTGAAAGCAATTCATGAACTGGGCGGTATCAGGAAGTTTGTGTCACCGGGGGATTCAGTGGGATTCCTCATCAATTCAGCTTTCAAGCACCCGGGTACCTATTCCCACCCCGATATCGCCCTGGCGATGATATTCCTTTGCTGGGAGGCCGGCGCCCGGGAAATCATCATGCTGCAGGCAGTGAAAGATGAATATTTTCAGCGCAGTACCGCTTATCCAAAACACCGCTTCCTGTTGGATGAACTGGAACAGGTTAAAAGCAATACTTTCCCGGTGGAATATGATGAAGAGGATTTTATGGTGATGGAAACCATAGCGGGAGCCGTTCATTTGAAAAACATCGAAATCGTCCGGAAAATCTTTGAAGTGGATGTCTTTATCAATATCCCGATCCTTAAGCACCATGCCGGAACCATCCTGACCGGGGCGTTGAAAAACATGATGGGATTATTGACACGGAAGACCAATGTCACATTCCATCTTGGCTCAGGCGTGCGCAAAGATCCCGAATACCTTGGCCAATGCATCGCCGATCTCAACCTGGTCAGGAAACCCGACCTCATTGTAGCCGACGCCATTGAATTCATCACCGGTAACGGTCCGGGTGGTCCCGGCCCTTTGAGGCAACTCGACCTGGTGGTGGCCGGAACAGATCCCCTGGCGGTCGACTCCTTTGGAGCTGCCTGCCTCGATATGACCCCGGATGAAATCGTTACCCTGACCAGCGCCCAGGCATTGGGTATCGGTGAAACCGATCTTTCGAAATTGAACGTGGTAGAATTAAGTTCCTGAGATTATGAGATGTTTTCGATCTGTCATAATGATTGCGCTGATGGTTCTAGTTTTGATTCCTCCGGCCCTGGGACAAAAAGATATCCGGAGCGTCCTGCCGGCACTGGAAAGCCTGGAGGGCTGGGAATTTAACAAAGCCCCCAAGGTGTACGCCGGCGATAAGTTGTTTGATCTGATCAACGGCGGAGCAGATATTTATTACGAATACGGATTTGCACAGGTTGTCTCAATGACGTATAATGATCCGGCGCATACTGTCATACTGGTGGAGATTTATGAAATGAGCGATCCTTCTGCCGCCTATGGCATTTTCAGCCTGATGCAGCAAACGGGAGAATGGTGCAAAACATACGGGAATGTCTCAGCGGTGAGGAACGACTATATCGCTTTCTGGAAAGGTAACTACTATGTGAATATTTCCTGGTCCTCGCGCCAGCACAAGGACATACCACCTTTGACCAAACTGGCGAAAATGATTTGCGACAATATCAAAGTCGATGGAAAGTTCCCATACCTGGTGGAAGTTTTCCAGGCGATAGATACCGGAAAAAAAACGGTATTCATTCGTGGCAACCTGGCGCTGTCTAATTTTTACTATTTCGATTTCAGGGATTTGTTCGAGATCCGCGAAGGGATTGCCTGTGCGTCCGGTGATCACCACCGGATTGTGATTAAGTATGACGATGTAGCTGCTGCACAAGCGGTTCTGATTTCCTCCCGGCAGAGTATTTTGGCGAACAAGCGCTTTTCCGATGTGGCCATGTCGTTCCAGGGTTACACCTGCAAGGACAATAAAGGGAACAGGATATTGGTCCGGCAGGTGGACCGTTTTCTTGTCATCATTGTTGGTTTGGTACCCAAATTATCCCTGGTTCCCTATATGGACGAAATCATGCAGAAGATCGAGAAGCTGCCTTAAACCCTGATGGCATGTGCGGACGATATGTATTGGTCCAGAAAATCGAGCTGATCGAGAAGCGGTTCAACGTGACCGCCCCGGCAGATTTTGCATACAGGCCTTCGTACAACATCTCCCCGGGTAATTATGCCCCTGTGATCACCAGTGAAAACCCCCGCCAGCTTGACCTGTTCCGCTTCGGCATGATACCGTTCTGGGCCAAAAAACCGATGGCCCTGATCAATGCCAGGTCGGAAGGCGACCATAACGCGGAGGATCACCCCGGATATTCCGGCGCCAAAGGCATCATCACCAAGCCTTCTTTCCGCAAACCCATCCGCTCGCAGCGCTGCCTGGTGATCGCCGATTGCTTCATCGAAGGGACAACCAAAGAAAAGCTTTCAAAGCCTTACGTGGTTTATCTCAGGGAAGGGGAGAGGCCGTTTGCCTTTGCCGGCATATGGGACAGGTGGGCCAACCCCGAAACCGGCGAGATAATCGGTTCCTTTGCGATCATCACCACAACTGCCAATGAATTGCTGCAAAACATCCCCCACCACCGCTCCCCGGTGATATTGCCCCGGCACCTGGAACAGGCCTGGCTGAGCAACGACCTTCCTTTATCGGATGTGACAGCCATGCTGAAACCCTATCCTGCGGAGCTGATGAACGCCTACCCGATCGATCCCGCTATCAGGAACCCGCGCACCGAAGGGCCCCAATTGCTCAAACCCGTCGGCCAGCGACTTTCACCGGAATTCGATACCAAAAGCAGGAAAGATGTCAACCTGCAGGGCATGGGGATGAATAAGAGGTTGAAGGAAGGGGAGGGGCTGCTGGAGTTTGAGATTTAATGCTTTACACCGATCTTCTGCGCATTCAAAAAAGAAAATAGCAGTAAATCAATAAATAACAGTACCTTTGCCGCCGTTAATCCCCAGGGATATCCCGGAAAACCGAAGAAATCACTAACATGACATTTGAAGAAACCGGCTTGCGTGATGAACTCATTCGCGCAACCATCGAACTTGGCTTTAATGAAGCCACCCCAATACAGGAGCGGATCATTCCGCTGGTGTTAAATACGGAGAAAGACCTGATCGCACTGGCCCAGACCGGCACAGGCAAGACGGCAGCTTTTGGCCTGCCGCTTATTCATCTGACGGATAGGAATTCACCTGACATCCAAACCATTGTCTTATGCCCCACCCGTGAGCTGTGCATGCAGATCACCGGCGACATGGAAAAATATGCCAAATATATACCCGGGTTTAAAACTGTCGCAGTTTACGGCGGTGCAGATATCCGGAACCAGATCAAAGCCTTGAAAGCCGGCTGCCAGGTTGTGGTGGGAACACCCGGACGGGTCATGGACCTGATCAACCGGAAAGCTTTGAAACTGGCCCTCATCCGGTGGCTTGTGCTGGACGAGGCCGATGAGATGCTGAATATGGGGTTTAAGGATGACCTCGATGTTATCCTGGCTGAAATGCCCAAAGAAAAAAGGACACTGCTCTTTTCGGCCACGATGCCCGGGGAAATCGCCGCCATTGCCCGGAAATGTATGAACAGTCCCGAGGAGGTTACCGTGGGAAACCGTAACAAGGGCGCTGATAACATACGGCATGAGTTTTACACCGTCCATGCCAGGGACCGTTATGCCGCCCTGAAAAGGATTGTCGACATCTATCCCAATATTTACGGCATCGTTTTCTGCCGCACGCGCCAGGTTACCAAAGATGTGGCCGATAAGCTGATGGCCGATGGTTACAATGCCGATGCCCTGCACGGTGATCTGTCGCAGGCGCAGCGCGACCACGTGATGAGCCGCTTCCGGTACAAGCAGCTTCAGCTGCTGGTGGCAACCGATGTGGCGGCACGCGGTTTGGATGTGCATGACCTGACCCACATCATCAATTATGACCTGCCTGATGATAATGAAGTGTACATTCACCGTACCGGAAGAACGGCCAGGGCCGGCAAAAGCGGTATCGCCATATCCATTATCCATACGAGGGAATCACGCAAGATCCAGGATATTGAGAAGATGACCGGGAAAAGGTTTGAGGCTAAAAAGGTGCCGACCGGTATTGAGATTTGCGAAAAGCAGCTTTTCAACCTGGTGGACAGGGTTGAAAAGATTGAAGTTGACGAAGCCCAGATTGAACAATTCCTGCCGGTCATTGTTAAAAAGCTTGAATGGTTGTCACGCGAGGATTTGATCAAGCATTTTGTTTCGGTGGAGTTCAACCGGTTCCTGAATTATTACAAGAACACGCCCGACCTGAACGTGGCCAGGGCAGAAAAAGATGAAAGAAGCAGAAACAGGAACGGGGATTTTATCTCTTTTCGCATCAATGCAGGTTTTCACCAGGGTTTGAACCCCGCGCGCCTGATCGGACTGATCAACGAAGCCACGCGGAACAGAAATATACCCGTGGGCAGGATCGAAATGGGACAGAAGAAGTCGTTTTTCGAAGTTGATAAAAAATTCCAGGGGGATGTCTTGAAGGCGTTCCAGGACGTCCGATTTGAAGGGGTGAAAGTTATGGTAGAGCTTTCGTTTGTCATGCCGGATAAAAGAAAGAAGTCATCAACAAATGCACATCGCCCGAAAGAGGGCTCAAAAGGATCAAAATTCAGGGAAAGAAGGCCGGAAGACAACTACCGCAATAAAAAGAAGCGGAACCCTTTTAAGGACAGAGCCTGAAATATTAAACCAAAAACCCGAAACCCGAAACCCGAAACCCGAAACCAGAAATATGCCCCCCATCAATCCATCTTCAGCTTCGCCCTCCTGGCAAGCGATCATCACCCGCTACAATAATCCCAGGATGTCCAGCAGTATATGGCAAATGATCAACTCCATCATACCATACCTGTTGCTGTGGGTGTTGATGATTTATACATTGAATATTTCCTTCTGGCTGACCCTGCCCATCACCATCCTGGCGGCAGGCTTTCTGACCCGCATTTTTATCATCTTTCACGATTGCGGGCACGGTTCTTTTTTCAGATCCAGAAAGCTCAATTTCATTATTGGCAGCGTATGCGGTATTTTTGCCTTTACTCCCTACCATAGCTGGACTGACAGCCACAGGGCCCATCACCAGACGGTCGGCAACCTGGATAAACGCGGCATGGGGGATGTGTGGACTTACACCGTTAGGGAGTACAAAGCATTGAGCCCCATGAAACGCCTGGGGTATCGCCTTTATCGCCATCCACTGGTATTGCTGGGCATTGGGGGGCTCTTTAAGTTTGTGATCAGCAACAGGTTCACCACCAGACGGATGACCTGGAAACAGCGGCTGAACATTTATTTCACCAACACCATCTGGGCGATCATTTTTGCAGGGATGCACCTGCTGATCGGCTGGAAGGCTTTTCTGCTGATACAATTGCCGGTCATTTATTTTGCTTCTATCGGGGGGGTGTTCCTGTTTTATCTTCAGCATCAATTTGATGAAGTCATCTGGTGCCGGCAGGAGGATTGGGATTATAAGACCATGGCCATGGATGGCAGCTCATTCTTCAAATTACCGGCCATTTTGCAATGGTTCACCGGCAATATCGGTTTTCATCATGTCCATCATTTGGGGCCCACCATTCCCAATTATAAACTGGCGAAATGCCATAGGGAAAATGAGATATTCCGGGACATAAAACCGATCACATTGATCGAGAGTTTCAAATCCTTAAAAATCAGGTTTTGGGACGAAGACCAGCAGCGGGTTGTCAGCCTGGGTGATTTAAGAAATTGAAAAAAGGTCTTTTTCCCGGATCACATCCCGGTCGAGGATAGTTTTTCTACGGTCATTCCGGGCCCTCAGCGCCGCCTCTTTCATAATTTCCTCTATTCGATTATTCAGTGCCTCGATCCCACTGGTTCCCAGTCGGATATCGATTTTTTTTGCCAGCTTCTGGGCCGCTGTTTTATTCAGGAGCTTTGCCATACCGGTCGGTTTTTATTGTGTTATTTTGTGTTTTTCCCGTAGAGGATTGTAATGCCAGTCAAATATAGCGATAATTGGCAATTGTCTGACAGGGGGGGGGCGAATTAATGGAGTTAAAACCAGATATTTTGTCAAAAAGTAATATTTATACTATTTTTGTATAATTATTATATTATAAATGTATAATTTATGCCATTTGAATTTGATAACCTTAAAAGCAAAGCCAACAAGGTAAAACATGGTATGGATTTTATTGAAGCACAAGAACTATGGGAAGATATTGACAGGCTGATCATCCCAGTAAGAAATGTGGATGATCCCCGGTTTCTGATCCTCGGAAAACGGGATAATAAAATATGGTCTGGGATATTTACTATGAGAAATGAAAACATACGGATCATTACCGTCAGAAGAGCAAGAAAAGAAGAAATAGCAATCTATGAAAGCTGAAGAATTTGATAAGAAATTTGATGATGGTCAGGATATCTCCGCATTCCTGGACCTGCAAAATGCTGAAAGACCCGGGCATGGCAGTAAGCGTATCAATGTCGATTTTCCGGTCTGGATGATCCGGTTAATGGATAAAGAATCAAAACGTCTGGGAGTAACCAGGCAATCTATCATCAAGATCTGGATAGCTGAAAAGCTGAAAGAGGTACTAGGCTGAAGCCACGGGACAGTCGGCTAACGACTATCGGCTTCCTTGTCGGGGCAGCAGGATTTGAACCTGCGACCTCCTGCTCCCAAAGCAGGCGCGCTGACCGGACTGTGCTATGCCCCGTATTTATCCATGGAGCGGTACATTGCAAGGAGCATTTTAGAGCACTGCTCGTAACCTGCGTACAACTCCTGGTATTTATCCTCTTCAATAATCGCCATTCCATGAAGCAGGTCGAGAATGGCTGCGCATTCGAAAACCGACCCCCGCGCCATGGTGTAATAATGCTTTTTGTCCTGAACCGACATCCTGCCCGTCCCCTCCGCCAGATTCAACAATATGCTCAAAGAGGCCCGCTTCCACTGATCCTTGATGTACAGATCGATCAACGTCGACTGCGATATCAAAGCCAGAACCTTCAAATTCTGCCCCTTGACAATCTGGTAAACCTCTAACTTCTCAAAATCAAACATTCTCAAATATTAAAATCCACACCCACACTTCACTTGCACACCCAAACGCAAACCCTCCTCGCGGAGAGAGGGGGATTCGAACCCCCGGTACCCTTCTCGAGTACGACAGTTTAGCAAACTGTTGGATTAAGCCACTCTCCCATCTCTCCTTTAAAAAAGGACTGCAAAAATAGTAAATCCCTCAATAAGTGCAATGCAATTATTGAATAATTATAACAGGAACTCAATTGATTAAACATTTCCAGTTATGACGATTTCTTGTGAGAATGCAGCTTTCATTATACTTTTTAACAAATATTTAACGTTTTAAATATGTAAATTGTAAATTATTATAAATATGTTTGACGAAATTTATTTACATGACAAGATACTACAAAATTAAAAATCAAATTATCACATTGTTTGCGGTAATTGTTCCTGCGTTTTTATCAGCACAGGAAAATGTCGGGATAGGCGTTCCTGTCCCGCAGCACAAACTTCATGTTGAAGTAAACACAGGCGCTTTTGGTGCCCGTGCCATCTATGGCGTCAATAATCATTCCGGTACTACCAGCCAGCAATGGGGCTTATTCGGGGAAGTGAAAAGCACGGCCGTTGCCAATGCCGGTGCGGGGGTCTTTGGAATGGCTACCGGTGTTGGAACAACTTCCGCAGGTGTAAGGGGTGAAACCGGCAGCGCCGTGGGCCGGGGTGTTTTCGGTTGGGCTTATTCCAATACCGGTACTAATTACGGGATCTATGGAATAACCAATAGCCAGGATGGTTATGCTGGTTACTTTTCCGGTGGCAGGAATTATTTTAGCGGCAATATAGGCGCAGGAATATTGTCACCTATCAGGGCCCTTCATGTTGCGGGCAGTGATACCCTGGGTTCTATGATCATCAGTGCAAACAATACCAGCATTAACCAACATGCTGAACTTATCTTTTCCGAAAGCTCAACATATTCTTACGGCATGTATATTTATTACGACGGGGTTGCAAATAAATTACAGTTTTTTGGGAAATCTACTTCCACAATCTCTGGCCCTCATATGTCGATTAACCGGGATAACGGCCGTGTGGGTATTGGAACAGACACGCCTACAAGGCGGTTACATGTGGCCTCAACAGGTACAACGGCACCAGCTTATTTTGAAGGCGAAGCTTCCGGAATCGCCGGAGCTTCCGTTTCGGCATTAAATACTGGAGGGATCGCCGGCTTCTTTGATGCAACTTCCACGGATGCTTCTCTTGTAGTCAGGCAAAACAATGCGAGCGGTTCACTGATCAAGGCGTTTGGTGCCAATGGCGGAAACCATGAAATGATCCTGAATAACGACGGATCCATGGAGTTTTTCAATGGTTCGCATATCCGTACGATCCGGATAGATCCAAGTGAAAGTGGTACGGCCGATGCCGGACAGATTACTTTGTATAATTCAACCGGCACAACAGCTACCATTGAGATCGACGGCTCGTACAACGGCGTTGGCAGGGTCACTACCAATGAGCTTCAGATCACCGGCGGCAGTGATATTACCGAACCATTTTCGGTGGCGTTTTTTAAAGATATGAAAACGGGCATGGTACTCTCTATTGATGACGAAAATCCGGGAGAACTGAAAGTTTCTTCGGAGGCCTATGATCGTTGCGTGGCCGGCATCATATCTGGCGCCGGAGGCGTCAGGCCCGGCCTGATCATGGGACAGAAAGGAACGATAGCCGATGGCGACGTTCCTGTTGCTCTATCCGGAAGAGTGTATTGCTGGTGCGATGCATCGCATGGTACGATAAAACCTGGAGACCTGTTGACAACCTCTTCTACACCTGGCCATGCAATGAAGGCCACGGATATGTCCAGGACACCGGGTGCGGTGATCGGAAAGGCCATGACCTCGCTCGACGAAGGTCAGGGATTGGTGTTGGTGCTGGTTTCTCTTCAATAACGGTAAGTCATGAATAAAGCCATTTACATTTACATCTATTTTTTTTCCATCGTTTTTCTGGCAGCCTGTTCTTCCATAATCACCAATGAACAGCGTCATAACGGGCAATTGATTTATAAAGATGGCTCGCCTTATACCGGCCCCGCTTCTTTCAAATTTGCCATTGTTTACCAGGACCAGACCTTATGGTCGCATGACGGTACCAGCGAGTTTGGTGCAGAGCCTGAAACCTTTGTCGAAATGCTGGTAACAGACGGTCAATTCGACCAGGCCTTAGGGGAGGAGCCTCAAATGCCTCTTGTTCCGGCATTGTTCGAATTGTTCGACCGGGCAGAACTTGTCATTTGGGTGGATATGGGCCTGGGTTTTGAAGAATTCTCCAGAATCCCTGTCGAAGGTGAAAAAATAGTTATTATGGAGACTGAATCCGTATCGCCTCCCCTGGTCATGTATAATGATGAGGTGATTGAAGAAAAGATATCACGCAAGGAGCAAAAACTGGAAAAAAAGGAGCAAAAGCAAAGGGCCGGACATCCTGGCGGGCTTATGGAACAAAGGGTATCCATGCGGAAAAGCGAAGATGGAACGATTCCTCTGAATGCATTGGTGGCGGCCAAGCAACATATTGACCAGATGCCCCAGCCGCGGGATGCCGGAATATGGAACTGGACATGGCTCGGACCTGGTAACATAGGTGGAAGGATCAGGGCTATCGCGATAAACTCGTCCAATACGAACATCATCCTGGTCGGCGCTGTTTCAGGAGGTATCTGGCGGTCCACCAATGCCGGATCGAGCTGGTCACCAATGAACGATTTCATGGCCAGCCTGGCCGTGACCAGCATTGTCTTCGACCCGACAAATTCTAATATTGTATACGCTGCTACAGGAGAAGGTTTTTATAATTCAGATGCGCTGCCCGGTGCAGGTATATTTAAAAGTACCAATGGTGGCATAAGCTGGACACAACTTTCTTCTACAAATAACGCAAATTTCAGGTGGGTAAACCGCCTGGACCATCATCCCGGTAATGCCAATATTCTGTATGCGGCTACCCGTGATCCGCATCGTGTCTGGAAGACGCTTGACGGAGGAATTACATGGACACAGATGCTGACTTCGTCCAGCGCTGTTTTCGACGTGAAAGTCCACCCCAATCTGCCACAATATGTGATAGCCGGCTGTGCCAATAATGTTTATTTGTCTTCAAACAGTGGTTCATCCTGGACACATCAGACTACAGGAGCCACCAATAAGCTACCGAATAATCCGGAGCGTTGTGAGGTTTCCTTTTGTGCCTCTAACAACAGCAGGATCTATGTTGCTATGGAAAGAAACGATGGAGAGGTATGGCGATCGGATGACAATGGCGCAACCTGGTCCCTGAGAAGCAGCACCGGTTATATGTCTACCCAGGGCTGGTACGACAATGCCATATGGGTTAGTCCATCCAACAGCAATTACGTTATTGTTGGCGGGATCGATCTTTACAGGAGCACTGACGGAGCCGCTACCTTCACAAAGATAAGCCGGTGGCAGAATTATCATAATGGCGGATCAGCCAACTCGGCCCATGCCGACCAGCATATTATCATTTCGCCGCCTGATTTTCATCAGACCAACAATCCAATAGTTTATGTCGGTAATGATGGCGGCATTCAGAGGATGAACGATTTCTGGACGGTGGGGGAAACCTCAGGCTGGGTTAATCTTTGTGGGACAACCCTTGGTATAACCCAATTTTATGGTGGGGCAGCAGCACCGGATGGATCGGTTATTGTCGGTGGCACGCAGGACAATGATAAGCTCCGCTATCGCCCTTCCGGATCATGGAGCGGGACATCAGGCTGGTACCAGGCACATACGGGTGACGGGGGCTTCTCAGCCGTGAACTATAACAACAACAGCATTATTTATGGCGAATATGTCAGGCTGGTTATCAAAAAGAGTACAAATGGAGGTGATACTTACAGCAATGCCATAAGCGGGCTGAGTGATGCCGGCACAAGCCGGGCCCTGTTCATTGCCCCTTTTTCCATGGATCCAAATGATCCGACCCGCCTGATTGCCGGAGGGAAAAGCATATGGAGGACAACAAATTCGGCTGGGAGCTGGTCACGCATACGGGACTCTATCTCGGCAAATTTTCCAAGATGTTCGGCCATTGATATCGCCGATGGTAACTCAGGCGTTATCTGGGTAGGTTATGAAGATGGGCATGTTGCTTTTACAACAAACGGAACGGCAACCAGTCCAACCTGGACAAGGGTTGATAACAATGGCTCACCTGCTCTTCCTAACCGCTATGTTACAGATATTGCTATCAATCCCTTTAACCACAATGAAGTATTTGTGACCTTCGGTGGATATGAATTCAATTCCGTCTGGTTTACTTCAAATTCAGGTACCTCATGGGTACAAAGGACCGGTACAGCTCCTGATAATCTGCCGGCATTACAGGTAAATACGGTCCGTTTTCATTATGCCACCAGCAACTGGGTGTATATCGGAACAGACCTGGGCGTGTTCGCGTCGGAAAACAAAGGGATGAGCTGGAGCCTTGAGCCGAGATATACGAATGTTGGACATGAAGGCCCGGTCAATACCGAAGTGGCAGAACTTTTCTGGCAGGGAGATCACCTGATTGCAGCTACCCACGGCCGGGGCATGTATCGTGCAACACCAAGAGTTAACCTTTATGTTGACTGGAGTGCACCCTCCGGGGGGAACGGATCGTTTTCACAGCCGTATCAGACAGTTACACAAGGGGTTAATAACGCAGGACCGGGAACAAATATCTGGATCAAAGCCGGGAATTACGATGAAACAGGACAGGTCTTATTCAATAAAAGGGGAATGGTGAGGGTAACCAACAATACGGGCACTGTAGTAATTTACTGACCTGTTTCTTCAGGCGACCTGAGGCGCATGTGCATGTTCTTATAATCAATCACTGCGCTGAGCTGCAATAGCAAATCCCCGCCCAGTACCCCGTCGATCAGAGGATAACCCAGCATCCGGTAGGATTGGTTGATATGTTCCATATTCAAGGCGACGGCTTTGTAATTTTCCAGGATAATACGGCCCAGCCTGAACTTCTCCAGAACAACCACCTGGCTTTCCATCGTGTTGGTACCAAGTCCGGTACTGAGTTTGTCGATCTTTTCCAAAACATGATCATCCGGAAGAAAAAGCCTGATCCGCTCCAGGTCAAATACCGTCCGTGAAGCCCCGGTGTCTATCAATAACCGGGCAGGCCTACCGTTGATCTTCCCCTCCATCAAAATATGAAACCCGTCATCCTCTATCGGAAGCAATTCTATATTAACCCTTGTTTGCATATAAACAATTCTTAAACTGAAACAGAGCCCTCACCCGCCTATGGCAGGTTTGGAACAGGCCAAGAAACAAGAAACAAGAAACAAGAAACTGTAAACTTCATCAGAAATTCGGCTTCAGCGCATATCTCTTATAAAAGTCCTCAATAATTCCAACCGCCTCTTCCGCCGTATCAACCAGCTCAAAAATGTGCATATCTTCAGGGCTGATCTTTTTGTCAGCCAGCAGTTTTTCTTCCAGCCACCGGACAAGCCCTCCCCAGTAATCGCTATCCACCAGGACAACGGGAAACTGTACCTGCTTTTGCGTCTGTATCAGTGTAATGGCCTCGAACATCTCATCCAGTGTGCCAAAACCGCCGGGCAAAACGATATACCCCTGGGCATATCGCATGAACATGACCTTCCGGACAAAAAAATGGTCAAAATCGATCAGCTTATTCGGATCGATGAACTGATTGGGCATTTGCTCAAAGGGAAGGTTGATGTTTAAGCCTACCGATTTCCCCCCTGCGAAATGGGCGCCCTTGTTACCCGCTTCCATGATGCCCGGGCCACCCCCGGTGATAATCCCAAAGCCTTTCTTTGTTAAAAGGTAGGCAATCTCCTCAGCCAGTTTATAATCATGTTCTCCCGGTTTTGACCGTGCTGAACCGAAGATGGAGACACAAGGGCCTATCCTGGATAGTTTTTCAAAACCTTCAACAAATTCTGAAATTATTTTAAATACCTTCCATGAATCATAGGTTTTTATCTCCTGCCAGCTCTTTTCCTGGAATGCATTCTGGATCCTCTCGTGTTCGCTTTGGTTATAATTCATTATGTTGTAGTTCATTGATGTTCACGAATAATTACTGGTTTTTTACCTTTGGGCTCCTGCATTTTTCGAATCATCGCCTCGGCTGATCGATACCCGATCTCGTATAGCTTATTGATATGCTTGAAGTCAAAGATACTATGTTCTCTCAATTCCGGCGGATCGATGATGAAATCACATTTGTTAAAATTCTTTTCAACATGCTGATAAATAGCGAGCCGGTACACCCGTTCGGCGATGGCCCGTATGCTTGACAATTTAGGATCAGGTCCGTTGTAATTGACATGAGAGGCAATGATGGTACCGCACTTTCCGACTAACGGTTCTACCGGCAGGTCGTTGAACAAACCGCCGTCGACATAGGTCTGCCCCTTGATGATCTGCGGTTCGAAAATGATAGGAATGGAAGAAGAGGCCATTACGGCCTGAAATAGTTTTCCTTTCGAGATGATTTCGTGTTTACCTGCAGAAATATTGGAGACCGAAACAAAAAGCTTTTTCTTCAGCGCCCTGAATGAATCTTCCGGGATATGTTCCTGTAAAACCTGATGCAATATTTCCAGTGACAACATCCCGCCCCGTTTCGGGAAATTCCAGTTGAACAGCTTATATAGTTTACGGTTTTTGGCAATGGCAAGCATTTCATCAATGCTGGTCCCGGCCGCGTAAAAAGCGCCAACGACCGACCCCATGCTGGATCCGGAGACCAGGGCAGGTGAGATGCCATGCTCCTCCAGGGCGGCCAGCACCCCGATATGCGCCAGTCCGCGCGCCCCGCCGCCGCTCAGTACAATGCCATATTCCGGTTTTTCGGTTTTCATCTGCTTAACTCTTTCTTCAAAAACCTTGCCGTGTAGCTTTCGCTATTCTGAATGATCTCTTCCGGTGCACCGGCACAAACAATCTCCCCACCCCGTTCTCCGCCCTCGGGTCCCAGGTCGATGATGTGATCCGCTACCTTGATGACATCCATGTTATGCTCAATGACTAATACGGTATTGCCTTTGTCAACCAGCCGGTTCAGCACTTCAAGCAATACTTTCACATCTTCAAAATGCAGCCCCGTGGTTGGCTCATCCAAAATATAGAGTGTTTTGCCTGTATCGCGCTTCGCAAGTTCCGCTGCCAGTTTGACACGCTGCGCTTCGCCACCCGATAAGGTGGTCGACTGCTGCCCGAGAGTGATGTAACCCAGCCCTACCTCTTTTAACGTCCTGATCTTTTGCAATATCGAAGGGATGTTATCGAAGAAGTCGACCGCCTGGTTGATGGTCATGTCCAGCACATCATTGATAGATTTCCCCTTGTACCTGACTTCCAGCGTTTCCCGGTTATATCTTTTGCCATTGCAAGCCTCGCAAACTACATAAACATCCGGCAGGAAATTCATTTCAATCACCCGTACGCCGGCACCTTTGCAGGTTTCACATCTCCCTCCCTTCACATTAAAAGAAAATCTTCCCGGAAGATATCCCCTGATCTTCGCCTCCGGAATCTGCTGGAACAACTTGCGGATATCATCGAAAACCTTGGTGTAAGTGGCCGGATTTGACCGGGGGGTGCGCCCGATCGGAGATTGGTCTATTTCAATGACTTTGTCAATGTAGTTCAACCCATTGATTCCAGCATATGGGAGCGGCTTCAGTGTCGAACGGTAGATATGGCGGCTCAGGATAGGATAGAGGGTTTCGTTGATAAGCGATGATTTTCCGCTTCCTGAAACACCTGTTACACAGATAAATACGCCAAGGGGAAGGTTCAGTGTGACATTTTTCAGGTTATTTCCGGTGGCTCCCATGAGGATGATCCGCTCCCCGTTGCCGTTGCGGCGAATAGCGGGCAGTGGAATGGATTTCTTTCCACTGAGATAATCGCAGGTGATGGTTTTACAATTCATCATATCCCTTGGGGCGCCTGTCCCGACAATCTTACCGCCATGCCTGCCCGCACCGGGACCGATATCTATCACCCAGTCGGCCGACATGATCATTTCCCGGTCATGCTCCACCACGATCACCGAATTGCCGATATCACGCAATTCCTTCAACGCGTTGATCAACCGGACATTATCGCGCTGATGCAGCCCGATGCTCGGCTCGTCGAGGATGTACAGCACATCCACCAGTTGCGACCCGATCTGGGTGGCCAGCCGTATACGCTGCGACTCTCCGCCCGAAAGACTCCGGGCCGAACGTTCCAGCGATAAGTAATCCAGGCCAACGCTGAGAAGAAACATGGTGCGATTCCGGATTTCCCGGATAATATCCTGTGCAATAACCTTTTGGCGCTCTTCAAGCCTGCTTTCCAATCCGTCGATCCAACGGCTCATGGTCAGCAGATCCATCTTCGATACATCCCCGATGCTCAGGTTATCGATCTTGAAATGAAGTGATTCCTTTTTTAACCTGGAACCGTTGCACACCGGGCAGGTCACTTTATTCATGAAAGTAGTAGCCCAGCGACGGATACCTTCCGAGGAAGATTCGTTGAACTGGTTGGTAATGAAATTGATAACACCTTCAAAATTCAGGGAGTAAGAAGACGTAACCCCCAGGTATTCTTTTTTCACGTGGATGGTTTCATCAGAACCATAAAGGATTGTTGTGATAGCCTCTTCCGGCAGGTCTTTCACCGGTGTATCCAGGGTGAAGCCGTATTTGTAGCCGATGGCCTCCATCTGGCTGAAGATCCAGTTGTTCTTGTATTCACCGAGAGGGGCGATCCCTCCCTTTTTAATGCTTTTATCCGGATCGGGGATGATCTTGTTCTGGTCAATCTCCGTGATGTTCCCCAGGCCGTTGCAATTCGGGCATGCGCCGTAAGGGGAATTGAATGAGAATGTATTTGGCTCCGGTTCATCATAGGAAATGCCCGAGACGGGGCACATCAGCTTCCGGCTGAATGGCCTGACTGCACTCGTTTCGGGTTGAAGCACAAACAGGGCATCCCGGCCGTGCTTTAACGCGGTTTGCACCGACTGCTTCAGCCTCAGATCGGTGCCGGTAGAATCGTCCAGCCTGATCCGGTCGATCACGATCTCGATGTTATGAACCTTGAAACGATCCGCCTGCATGCCAAAGCTCAGGTCCCGGATCTCCCCGTCGAGCCGGACCTTCAGGTAGCCCATCTTCCGGATGTTTTCGAAGAGTTCGCGGTAATGCCCTTTGCGTCCCCTGACCAACGGCGCAAGTAAAATGACCGGCTGCCCGGCATAAGTCTTCCGGATGACTTTAATGATCTGGTCTTCCGTATATCGGACCATCTTATCGCCGGTGACATAGGAATATGCCTCTCCGATGCGGGCGTAAAGCAATCGAAGGAAATCGTAAACCTCGGTGATGGTGCCGACAGTCGAACGGGGATTCTTGTTGACTGATTTTTGTTCTATGGAAACGACAGGGGAGAGACCGCTGATCTTATCGACATCGGGCCTTTCCAGGTTGCCGATGAACTGGCGGGCATAGATGGAAAATGTTTCCATGTAGCGTCGCTGCCCTTCGGCATATATCGTATCGAACGCCAGCGAGGATTTGCCGCTGCCGCTCAGCCCGGTGATCACCACCAGCTTATTCCGGGGAATGGTCACATCAATATTCTGCAGATTATGCACCCGCGCACCGTATACCTCGATATTCTCAGTGCCAATTACATCCACAGCTTTTGCAATATGATCCTTCTCCCTGAACATCAATTTTAAAAAGAGTTTGCAAAATTACTGTTTTTTAAGGAGACAGAAGTCAGGAGACATCCACCTAATGTCAACTTAATGTCCACTTAATGACTCTTGGGTGTGGCAATCTCAAAGGAATCTCCCCTTCTTACCGTCAGCTTATCAGATCTGAGCCATGGATTCAGCTCTTTGAGCATCCGGTAGGAGATTTTATGGGAACGGGAAAAAGCCGGGAGATCGGTGATGGTTTGGGTAACGGGGATTAATTTGATGTCGTGGGGATTAAAGAAGTCGCCTGGTTCCAGCTTAAAACCATACAGGAGTGGATTTTCGCAAATGTATTTCATGGCCAGGATACGGTAAATATACCTGGATGTTTCGTCATTCACATGGAGTTCATAAAAATAGCGTGAGTATTGCTTGCTCACCGCATCTTCAATCCGATTCTGGCCTGCGTTGTAGGAAGCGGCCACCAGTGTCCAGTTGCCGAATTTGGCATAGGATTTATTGAGATAATCGCAGGCAGCCCGGGTAGCCTTTTCCACATGATACCTTTCATCAATTTCTTTGTTGATATTCAATCCGTATTCCTTGCCCGTCTTTTCAAGGAACTGCCAGTACCCCGCGGCACCCGAAGGCGAGACCACGTTCAAAAGGCCGCTTTCGATGAGGGCCAGGTATTTGAAGTCGTCGGGGATTCCTTGCTGCTGCAGTATGGGTTCCATCACCGGGAACCACCGGGTGGTGCGCTTGAGCATCAACAGGGTGGAGGAGTGCCAGTAGGTGTTGACCGTGAGTTCCCTGTCGAGCTGCTCGCGCACATAAAAGATATCCACCGGCACCGGCTCACCGGCAAAACTGACCTCAACAGGCAACGGTACCGGAGTGGCATAATTCATCCCCTCCACAAAGACCATTGTTTCCGTTACACGTTCCTCTTTTTCCATTATTTCTTTCTGATTAATATGAAGAAAGATGACTCCCGCGGCAAGCAAAGCCAACACCACCGAAAAAAATATTAAAAACAACCTCGACATATATGAAAATATCAACCTAATGTCTACTTAATGTCTACTTAATGTCTACTTAATGTCTACTTAATGTCTACTTAATGTCTACTTAATGTCTACTTAATGTCTACTTAATGTCTACTTAATGTCTACTTAATGTCTACTTAATGTCCACTTTATCAGAACGGACTCACCAGCTCCCTGAACCATACCCCCTGCAGGTCCTTATCGGAAACAAGCGGGGTATCAATTCCCCAGTGAATGTGAAGGTCAGGATCGTTCCAGATGATCGAACACTCCGATTCCTTGTTATAGTATTGGGAGCATTTGTACTGGAATATGGTATAATGTTCCAGTGAAAGATAGGCATGGGCAAACCCCACCGGGATCCACATCATGAGTTTATTCTCCGCACTCAGCAGGACCGCCTCATATTTGCCATAGGTCGGCGATTGCTTCCGGATATCAACGGCTACATCCAGCACAGAACCGCGTACTACCCTCACCAGCTTGCCCTGTGCAAACGGTGGTTTCTGAAAATGAAGCCCCCGAAGAATGTCTTTAGCCGACATCGATTCATTATCCTGGACAAAATCAGCATCGATTCCCGCCTGAAGAAATCTTTCTTTCTGATAAGACTCGAAGAAGTACCCCCGCGTATCAGAAAATACACCTGGCTTCAGCAAGACCAGGCCGTTTATAAAAGTTTTAATGACATCCATGATTCACCACAGATTACTCAGATTTACACAGATTAATCACAGATAATCCCTCACTCAACACCAAACACCAAACACCAAACACCAAACACCAAACACCAAACACCAAACACCAAACACCAAACACCAAACACTAAACACTAAACACTATATATGGATCACCTCTCCATACGCCGCCGCTACCGCTTCCATCACCGCTTCCGACATGGTCGGGTGGGGATGGATCGATTTTAAGATTTCATGGCCGGTTGTTTCCAGCTTGCAGGCGACCACCACCTCCGCGATCATTTCCGTGACATTATCGCCAACAAAATGGGCGCCCAGCCATTCACCGTATTTAGCATCGAAGATCACCTTAATAAAGCCTTCTTTATTCCCCGATGCGCTGGCCTTTCCGGAAGCAGTGTAAGGGAATTTCCCCACTTTGATCTCCAAGCCGGCCTCTATGGCCTGCTTTTCAGTCATGCCGACCGAAGCCACTTCGGGATTGGTATACGTACAGGATGGAATATTCTTATAATCAATGGGTTCAACATCCATGCCAGCTATTTTTTCGACACAGGTGATCCCTTCATGAGAAGCCACGTGTGCCAGCGCCGGACCTGGCACAATGTCGCCAATGGCATAATACCCCTCCACATTTGTCCTGTAAAAATCATCCACCTGGATTTTATCCTTTTCCACTTTAATGCCCACTTCTTCAAGGCCCAGCCCCTCAAAATTAGATTTTACCCCTACAGCCGATAAAACCACCTCACATTCAATCACCTCTTCCCCTTTTCCCCTCTTCTCCTCTTCCCCTTTTCCCCCCTTCACCTTCACCTTACACATCTTCCCCGAAGCATCGACCGATTCAACCGTAGCACCCGTCATCACCTTGATTTTTACTTTTTTGAAACTTCTCTCCAGTTGTTTCGATACCTCTTCATCCTCCAGGGGGACGATGTTCGGCAGCAATTCTATCAGCGTAACTTCCGTTCCGATAGTATTGTAGAAGTAGGCGAACTCGCTGCCAATGGCCCCCGAGCCTATCACAACCATCGACTTGGGTTGCTTTGGAAGGCTCATGGCCTGGCGGTAACCGATCACCTTTTTGCCGTCCTGCTTGATGTTCGGCAATTCCCTGGAACGTGTGCCGGTAGCCAGGATGATATGTTTGGCCGTGTATTCGGTCTCTTTGCCTGATTCATCTTTAACTACCACTTTTTTCCCGGGCTTTATCCTGCCGGTTCCGGTGATGGTATCTATCTTGTTTTTTTTGAAAAGATACTGGATGCCTTTGCTCATACCGTCAGCCACGTCACGGCTGCGTTTGATCATCCCTTTAAAGTCGGCTTTGACATCGCCTTCTATCTTAACACCGTAATCGGCGGCATGACTGGCATACCGGAACACCTGGGCACTTTTGAGCAGCGCTTTGGTCGGGATGCAGCCCCAGTTGAGGCATACGCCACCCAGGGATTCTTTTTCCACAACGGCTGTTTTCATACCCAGTTGTGATGCGCGGATCGCGGCCACATAACCGCCCGGCCCGCTGCCTATAACAATGAGATCGTATTGCATGCTGATAGATTTTTTTTGAATAGCTGATGCAAAGGTAGAAAAAGAAGTGAGAAGATAGAAGTGAGAAGATGGGTGTGAATATCTGTGATTTTTAACTGTGGACATCTGTGAGAAAAAAAAACTTTATACTTTTATCGTTCGTTAACCTAATCAAAAGTATTATGTATTCAGGAAAGCAATACTACATCGACGCTGCCCGCCGTGCGGCTGCCTGGCATAAGGAAAACATCGACCGAATGCGCCGTTGCCGTTTCGATACCATTGCCGTTCATGGCATTTACTCGATGCAGGAATCGCTCGATTTCAACCAGGGGTCCATCATCGAACCAATGTATATGTCCACCTCCCAGGCCTACCGGGATTCTGACGAAATGGAGGCGGCGCTGGGTTATGAGATCCCCACCTGGTGCTATTCCCGCATCGCCAACCCGAGCATGTATTACATGGAAGGGGTACTGGCCCTGCTCGACGGCTATGGCGCCAAAGAGGATACCTCCTGCGTGGCCACCTCCTCCGGGATGGCCGCCATTGCCGCTGCTGCCGAGGCGCTGCTGGTCGTAGATCCCAAAAATCCGAACAAACCGATCAACTTTGTGGCCACCTGCCAGGTTTACGGCGGGACCTTCCAGCAGTTTGCCATTCGCAAGCACCAGGAACGCAACATCGAATGGCGCAAAGTGATCAATTCCAATGATATCAATGAGTGGGCAAAGCTGATCGATGAGAATACGCGGTTCCTTTACGGTGAAATGCCGTCTAACCCCGGCCAGGCTTTCTTCGACCTGGAAAAGGTGGTGGATCTGGCCCATGCGCACAATATCCCTATGATCGTCGATGCTACGGTGGCTACGCCGGCGCTGCTGCGGCCCATCCAGTGGGGGGCAGACATTGTCGTGCAATCGGTGACGAAAACATTGGCGACCAGCGGCTTTGGGATCGGAGGGGCGATTATCGCCAAAAAGCGGATCGTGACCAATATTGACAACGATGCGATGAAAGATGATTACTGCATGTACCTGAAGGCATTGCCCAACCGCGACAACGGGCCGAATATCTCACCCATGAACGCCATCCTGGCCCTGAATGATATCCGCACCCTGCGCATGCGGGTGGACCAGTGCAGCCGGACCACCATGAAAGTGGCCAAATACCTGGCACAGCACAAGCATATTGAGCAGGTGGATTACCTGGGACTGGAAAATCATCCTTTGCATGAAGTGGCCAGTAAGTACCTGTGGCTGGTGGATGCCGAAAAAGATGAGCTTTACGGAAAACCGGTGAACCGCTATGGCCACCTGATGTCATTCCGCGTCAAAGGAGGTGCGCAGCCCACCCGTGACGTTTTCGATGCTTTCCAGCGTATCTGGCGTGCCACCGACCTGGGCCGCATCAAGTCGGTCGCCACCATACCCGCCATCTCTACCCACTCGCAGCAGGGCGAAGATGGCCGCAAAATCGCCGATATCCCCCCGAACCTCATCCGCCTCTGCGTGGGCGCCGAGCACCCCGACGATATCATCGAAGACCTTGACCAGGCGCTGGCGGTGCTCGACGGCAAAAAGGTGCATTTCACTTCACCGGAATATAGTGCAGGTGGCGCTAGTTCGGCTACATTGAAAAGGTAAGCTGGCATATTCTCACTTCTTTTCCTACCTTTGCTCCGCTATGGAACAAATCCCGTATTATTCAACCAACCACCAATCCCCGGATGTCACATTCCGGGAAGCTTTACTGTTGGGCCAGGCGCCCGATAAGGGACTTTACCTTCCAATGGAAATTCCCCGGCTCAGCCCGGAAGTCATCTATTCATTTATCAACAAGCCCTATCACGAAATTGCATTTGAAGTGAGCCGGCTGTTTCTCCAGGGTGAAATCCCGGAGGATAAACTGAAGCAGATTACTAAAGATGCTTATACCTATGCCGTACCGCTGGAGCCCGTTTACGAGAGAAAATATATTCTCCGGCTCGACCAGGGGCCGACGGCGTCTTTTAAAGATTTTGCCGCCCGCATGATGGGACGGCTGATGCAGTATTACCTGACGCTGGAAAACCGGAGCCTGCTGATCCTGACCGCCACCTCCGGCGATACGGGCAGCGCCATCGCCAATGCTTTTTACGGTCTTGACAATATCAAGGTGGTGGTCCTTTTCCCGGAAACAGAAGTGACCAACCGGCAACGGAAACAGATGACCACCCTGGGTAAAAATGTGGAAGTGATCGCGATCGACGGTAAATTCGATGATTGCCAGGCGCTGGTGAAAGAGGCATTTGCCGATCCCGAACTGTTCCACCTGAACCTCTCCTCTGCCAATTCCATCAATATCGGAAGACTGGTCCCGCAGATCGTTTATTATTTCTACGCGTTTTCACGACTGAGAAAAGGACTGCCGGATGACGATGTGATCTTCTCCGTCCCCTCAGGTAACTTTGGCGATATGATGGGCGGGATGATGGCCATGAAAATGGGGCTGCCTGTGAAACGCTTCATCATCGCCGTCAATGAGAATGACGAATTTCCGCTCTATATGAAAACCGGCGAATACCGGAAAGTGGAACCTTCCCGGAATTGTATTTCCAGCGCCATGAATGTCGGCCATCCCAGCAACCTGGCCAGGCTGGTTTCACTTTATGGCGGGGTAATGGATGAAAAAGGCTTCATCAGCAAACAGGCCGGCCTTGAGTTGATGCAGAAAGAGCTTTATTCCGTGAGTATTTCAGATAAAATGACCCGTCAGACCATACAAGATACCTGGGAGAAGCATAACGTGTTGCTGGAACCACACGGAGCTGTTGGCTGGGCAGGACTGAACGCATTCCTGGAAGACGAAGGCGGGCAGTTTGATAAAGACCAGCTTTTTATTTCTCTCGAAACGGCCCACCCGGCGAAATTCCCGGAAGAGATCCAGGCATTGCTGCATTTCGACCCGGAACTACCGCCAAGCTTGCAGGGACTGGAAGAAAAGGAGGAAGCATTTGGCTATATGAAGAATGATTATGCTGCGTTTAAGAGGCATTTGGTTGAAAGGTATTAAGGACGGTAGGACTGTAAGACTGTAGGACTGTAAGACTGTAGGACTGTAAGACTGTAAGACTGTAGGACTGTAGGACTGTAGGACTGTAGGACTGTAAGTTTAAATAAATTCAAATGATATGAAATTTCTTTGCTCTGATCTGGAAGGTGTATTTATCCCTGAAGTGTGGATAAATGTTGCGGAAAAGACCGGTATTCCTGCTTTGCGGCGGACGACACGCGACGAGCCTGACTATGGCAAGCTGATGCGTTTCCGTATAGGCATATTGCGGGATCATAACCTGAAGCTGAAAGATATTCAGGATGTGATAGCCACCATCAGGCCTTTGG
>JAHYJL010000234.1 GCA_019429045.1 Bacteroidales bacterium | reverse complement strand
AAGGTAATTGAAGACATCCGGATCTACCTCCAGGTCCCTGAAAAAAAATAACATAACCAGTGTGATCAGGCTGGTGATGATAATAATACCCTTCCGGTATTGAAGGACCGCTTCTGATATCCTTTTCATCAATCTAAATGCTGACTTTTTGACTAAAGGCGTTTTTTGGTCAAATTGATTATACAAAGATAAAAACTTTTTTTGCCAAAGTCAATAAGATAGCGGATTATTTTCCTGATAAATGCTACATGCAAAATGCAAAATGCAAAATGATCTTAGCTTTTTTCTATGCCCCTGATTAGGATATCAAGCAACTCGACGATGGTTTGCTCAAATTCGGTGATCTTTTGCTGATGATAAAAGGGTATTTCGATGGCTTTTATGGACAGGATGATGACCTGCGCTGTGGCATGGGTGTCCTTGATCTGGAATTTGTGCTCCCTCACTCCCCGGCTGAGAATGGCTTCCATCAGTTCGATCTCAAAACGGGTGAATTCATTGCGGCTTTCGGACAGGAATTCAAAATCTTCCATGAAATCAGCCTGGAGTGATTTGTGATAATTGACCGCGTCTTTCATCAGTGTCATCCGGCTCATCATGTAATTCCGGATCATGCCGGTGGCATCGGTACTGTTGACGATCACCTTGGTAAGACCGATCTTCAGTATGCCGATCTCCTGCTCAACCACCGCTTTGAAGAGATCCTCCTTGCTTTTGAAATAATAGTATACAGAGCCTTTGGCCTTGTGCGCCGAACGCGCAATTTCGTCAACGGTGGTCTTCTGAAAACCATACCTGGAAAACATCCTGGCAGCCACCGCCATGATTTTCTCTTTGGTTTGTTCTTTAGCCATTTAACCTGAACTTTTTGACCAATATAGTAAAAAAGTTTAAAATTAATGGCTAAAAATTACAATTCCAAATTTTTTTGAAATTATTTTGCGTACATTTGATTCTTCATCTAAAACTTTTATAAAATGAAAATAGCGACAATCATTCTGTATCTCGGATGGGTATCCGGCGTTTTCGGAGCCATCCTCATGCTTGCCGGGGTCATCGGCTTTCTAATCGGCGGCGAATTTCTCAACGTGAGGAATTTCTTTAATTATTTCTTTATTGCCATTCCTTTTCTGTTACTGGGCATTTTCTGCCTGGTCGGAACGCGCGCATTTTGCACATGCAACTGCAATGACGAAAGCTGCTGTTCGGATAAGGAGAAATAGTTAGTTGTCCGACGACTAAAGCCGTCGGTTGATTGTTTTTCTTCCGACGACTAAAGCCGTCGGTTGATTGTTTTTCTTCCGACGACTAAAGCCGTCGGTTGATTGTTTTTCTTCCGACGACTAAAGCCGTCGGTTCAATCTGCAGTATTCCTGGAACCAACGGCTTTTGTCGTTGGAGCACGATCCAAAATCTGTGAGAAATAAATCTGCTATAAGATTTCTTCCTAATTTCGCGATTTTAATAAAAACCAGATTATCATGAGAACAATTATTGCCTTATCCCTGTTACTGGCAGGGATATTAACCGCTTGCACAACAGGAGAGAAAAAGATGAAGACAGAGGAAAATCCATTCTTTCACGCCTACAGCACCCCTTTTGAAACGCCGCCGTTCGACCGGATCAGGAATGAACACTACATACCGGCTTTCAAAGAGGGAATGCTTCAGCACATCCGGGAGATCGATGCTATTGCTGGTAACACCGAATCGCCCACTTTTGAGAATACCATTGTGGCCATGGACCGCTGCGGCGATTTGCTTGTCCGTGTGAGCGATGTGTTTTACAACCTTACCAGCGCCAACACCAGCGAAGAGCTGCAACAGATCGCCAGGGAAGTGTCCCCGTTGCGTACGGCACATTTTGATAACATCTACCTGAACCCGGATCTTTTCCAGCGTGTAAAAACGCTGTGGGAAATGCGCAGCGGGCTCGGTCTTAGCCAGGAGGAAAGCATGCTGCTGGAAAAAACCTACAAGCGGTTTGCCCGCGGCGGCGCCAACCTGCCGCCTGAGCAGAAGGAAGAACTCCGCGAGATCAACAAGGAGCTGTCCATGCTATCGCTGCAGTTCGGCGATAATCTGCTGGCAGAAACCAATGCATTCAAATTATTCATCGAAGATTCGGAAGGCCTTGCCGGGCTGCCCCGGTTTTTGAGGGATGCCGCAGCAGAGGCTGCTAAAGCCGAAGGACAGGAAGGCAAATGGCTCGTCACCCTCCACTACCCGTCACGGGTCCCCTTCCTGCAATACTCTGAAAATCGGGAACTGCGGGAAAAAGTACTGATGGCTTACGCCAACCGGGGAAACAACGACAATGAACACGATAATAAAGCCATTGCTTCCAAAATGGCTTCGCTCCGGGTGAAAAAGGCAAACCTGCTGGGGTACGCCACCCACGCTGATTTCATCCTGGAGGAAAATATGGCGAAAAATCCTGAAACCGTATACAATTTCCTCGACAAAGTCTGGACGGCTGCACTACCCGTTGCCAAAAAGGAAGTGGCTGAACTGCAGGCCATGATCGACGCTGAAGGAGACAATTTCAAGCTCGAACCATGGGATTGGTGGTACTACGCTGAAAAAGTGCGCAAGCAGAAATACGACCTGGATGAGGAAGCGCTCAAACCCTATTTTTCTCTCGAAAATGTCAGGCAGGGAATGTTTGATGTTGCGACGAAACTTTGGGGAATCTATTTTGAAGAACGGAATGACATTTCCACATACCATCCTGAGGTCCGCACTTACGAGGTGAAGGAGGCCGACGGCTCCCATATCGGTATTTTCTACATGGATATGTTCCCCCGCGCCAGCAAGGATGGCGGCGCCTGGATGAACAGCTACCGCGACCAGTACCTTGTAGGCGACTCCCTGGTGACTCCCGTTATCACCAACGTATGCAACTTCACAAAGCCAACCGGGGATTCTCCTTCGCTGCTGACTTTCGAAGAGGTGAGCACCATGTTCCACGAATTCGGGCATGCGCTGCATGGCCTTTTATCCGACTGTACCTATCGCCGGCTCTCCGGGACCAGCGTTTCGCGCGATTTCGTCGAGCTCCCCTCGCAGATCATGGAAAACTGGGCCGCCGAACCCGAAG
>JAHYJL010000233.1 GCA_019429045.1 Bacteroidales bacterium | reverse complement strand
TGTTGTATTTGGTATCAGCTCGTTTCTGAAAATTCAGTTAAGCCTATCATCTCTGATAAAGTTGTGTTACCATTTTCAAAGAACTTTTAAGTATATTTGTATCCTATGGTAACGCAGGACACACTGCTCGGAACCAACGGCTTTAGTCGTTGGAGCACGACCCAATTCCAGGCTGTAGTCCGATTGCATTTTCAACTTAAACCTCAACCCTTATAACTCAAAAATTCATCACCTCAGAACTCAGAACTCAGAACTCAGAACTCAGAACTCAGAACTTCTCTCTGAGCCTTTTATACCCTTCGGCGCTGACTTTCAATTTGTCGCCGTTATGCAGGATAGCCAGGTAAGCATCTTTTGAATAAAGTTCCAATGATTTTATACTTGAGATATTCACGATATAACTGCGATGAATGCGGATGAACCGGTCGGCAGGCAGGTGCGCCTCGAAATATTTCATGGTTCTTTCCTTCAGGTGATTCCCCAGTTCGGAATGGATCATTACATAATCGTCGGCTGCTTCGATGTACAGTATCTTTTCAACAGGGATAACGGTGATCTTTGATCCCAGCCGGGTGATGACCCGTTCCAGGGTTTTCTGCCCGTCATCCAGGTGGTTTTGCAGTTGGGTGAGCAGGGATGGAGTCCCTGCTTTGCGGGACTCCGTCCCTATCCTTAACCTGGCTTTTTCCAGCGCCTGAATGAACCTTTCCCTTGAAAACGGCTTCAGCAGGTAATCCACCGCATTCATCTCAAACGCCCGGATGGCATACTGGTCGAATGCCGTGGTGAAGATAATCTCCGGCTTTGGATCAAGCACCTCCAGCAGCTCAAAACCATCGATCTTAGGCATCTGGATATCCAGAAAAAGCAGGTCGGGCTGCAACTCCTGGACCATCTTCAGCGCTTCGAAACCGTTCTCACATTCCCCCAGGACCTCCACATCGGGAATGCCGTCCAGGTACTTCTTCACCAGGTCCCTGGCCAGCGCCTCGTCATCGATCACCAATACCTTGATTTTATCGGGCATATCGCGGAATTCTTAATGTTACCTCAAAATAATCCTTACGCTGATCAATCTTCAAAAGAGTGCTTGTCCCGTAAATGTTCAGCAAGCGCTCCCGGATATTGCGAAGGCCGGTACCTGTCCCTTTTTTCACCTTCGCTTCCGGATCATATGTATTACCAATGCGGATCTCCAGCACTTCTCCATCCAGTAATGCATCCAGCCGGATGATGGTGGCTTCAGCCGATTCATAAACGCCATGCTTCACTGAATTTTCAATCAGGGGTTGCAGGATCATGACAGGCACATCCCATGCTTTGGCTTCCGGTGCGACATTTTTTTCAAATACCAACCGCTCGCCGAAGCGAACCTTTTCGATATCAAGGTATAATCCGGCATGATACAGTTCTTTTTCCAGCGTGCTCATCATGGTATCGGGAAAGTTCAGCGAATAGCGCATGAATTCCGAGAGCTTGATCACCATTTCCTGCGCCTTTTCCGGGTCGGTCATGGTCAGCGAGCTGATGGAATTGAGACTGTTGAAAAGGAAGTGGGGGCGGATCTGCGAACGCAGCATGTTGAGTTCCGCCTCCTTCAGCAAGCCTGTGAGCTCCGCCTCACGCCGGCTTTTCTCTTTCAGTTCCCTGTAATTGATCAGCAGATAATAAATGGTGACCAGCAGGGAATAGAACATCACCCCGGTGATTCCCCGGATTGTCAATGTATCACGGAGAAAAGCAAGATAGTCCAGATCTGCGGTCATTATATTGCTCAGGATCAGGTACCCCAATCCGAGCCAGGCCAGGATCGTTACTACGGCCCCTGTAAGATGAAAGAAGGCCAGTTCTCCGAACCGCCGCGATTGGAGGTCGGAAAATCGGACCATGAACCACAGGCCGCTGCCTATCACCATGAAAAGGGCATTGAACACGAAACTATCGGCAAATGCGGCTATGGCATTGATCCCGTAAATATTATGTAAAAGGAAAAAGTGGATGGCCCCCAGGGCCACCCACAAGATGATGTAAACAAATTCAAGGCTCTTTTTCAGGTTCCGTATAACCATCGCATCATGCTATCGATTCAGAAGCTTTTTATTTCACCGCCGCCAAATATCGCCACCCCTTTCACGGTGACCACTTTGTTATAATCGACCTTTCCTCCGCGGATACGCTTATCAGAATAACCTCCAAAGATATTAAAAACTTCGATTTTTACGTTCCAGTCCGACGGCACGATGAGGGTTGAGCCGCCAAAGATGGAGACATTCTCGATCTCGATTTCACCCTCGGCCAGCTGCGCTCGCGTGAGGTCGAGCTTTGATCCGCCGAATATCGACACAACCTTGCCTCCCCGGAAGGCCTGCGAATCGATAAATCGTTCCCGGCCGCTGAAAATCGATACTTCTTCAATGAAGTCCTCTCCCTGGGAGAAAGAGAAATGCCTCCGGCGAAATATTTTGCTGCTGCCAAAGATCAGCACCAGACCGATCAGGATGAGCAATGCAGGCCAGAACACGCTTCTGAAAGAAGTCGGCCAGTCATAGATATCCGATAAAAGAAAAAATCCGCCGATCGAGATCAATATCCAGCCGAAGACACGCGAGGAATCATTGCTGATGTTGATGACACCGATGGCGATAAGCAGCATCTGCCAGGAAAAGATAACGTCCCATGTGGTTTCGCCGATCAATCCAAAATTACGCATCAGCCAGGCAACGCCAAGGCCCAGGACGATCAGGCCGAATACCAGTGACTTTCTTTTCAGTCCGTTACGGACAGTTTGTTTTTCTGTGTTTTCCATTTTGTTTTTTGTTTTTTGTTTTTTGTTTCGTGTTTCTTGTTTCTAGATTGTAATAACACGAAACCCGGAACACGAAACCCGAAACACTGAATCTGCAGCAAAACTACGTCGTCTGGCAGGTGTGGAAAAGCGAAAATCGGCGAACGGGGGGCAGGGCCCGGTAAACAGGGGAAAATACCCCGGGTTTACTCCACCTTCACCCTGATCCCCTGCGAATGGGCGCTGAATTCCGGTGCGTAAAGGCACTGGATGGAGGTGATGCCGTTGGAGAATTCTCCCTGCTGGGTAACATTCACCGGGTATTCAAAAACGTATGTCCCCTTGCGGAGATAATCGAAATAGAAATTCACCGAGGCGTCGCGGATCGATT
>JAHYJL010000024.1 GCA_019429045.1 Bacteroidales bacterium | reverse complement strand
GCCAACCTCAGCAGCGAAAAGCAGAAGAACTTCCTGTCGTATGCCACACGGATCGTCAGAAGCGCTTTACTCATCAATTATGAGAACCCGCACCTGGCAAAATTAAACCGGGAGGAAAAAGATTTTCTGGTCAGATTTGGGAAATTCATCAACCATACAAATATCCTCAGCCTGACGGAAGAGTTTGAGAAAGCGCAGTACCACATTGAGCGCAATGCAAATCCCAACATCCTTTTCATGGATCTGTCCATGACGGTTACCATCCTTTTGCTGACAGCCGGAAAAGTGACATAAGCCGGGTCATCTTCATTATTTATTAAATTTGTCGAAATTTGCTTCCATGGAAGAAGGAAAAAAGAGTCTGTCCAACAATATATTTCTCTCGCGTGGTTGTGTTTGTATTCCCCGGATGTACGACCACAACAAGGGTACTTACAGACCCGGTTGTGCCAAGCTTGACAGCTATAACTGGCTGAAGGACATTGTGCTGCCACCAGGTCAACAGGTGTTCGATTGCGTGGAGGTAAGATTTAAGAACAGCCGCAAGGAATTTTTCAGGATCAATACGGAATACGAAATTGAGCAGGGTGATATTGTGGCGGTGGAGGCTTCACCGGGGCATGACATTGGCATCGTCACTCTGGTAGGGGAAGCCTGCCGGATCCAGATGAAGAAAAAGCGGGTCGATCATGCCTCTGAGACGCTCAAGAAGGTTTACCGGAAAGCGCGTGCTACCGATATCGAAAAATGGATTTCCGCCGTGGAAGGGGAAGACAGCACCATGTTCCGGTCGCGTGGCAGTGCCGCAGAGCTTGAACTGGAGATGAAGATCAGCGATGTGGAATATCAGGGCGACGGTACCAAGGCGATCTTTTATTATACTGCAGATGAAAGGGTTGACTTCCGGCGGCTGATTAAAATCCTGGCCGAAATGTTCAGGGTGAGAATAGAAATGCGCCAGATCGGTGTCAGGCAGGAGGCCAGCCGTTTGGGTGGGATTGGCTCCTGCGGCCGTGAATTATGCTGTTCCACCTGGCTGACCAAATTCCAGTCGGTTACCACCCAGGCCGCCCGGGTGCAGCAGCTGGCCATGAACCCGCAGAAGCTGACGGGCCAGTGCAGCAAGCTCAAATGCTGCCTGAATTATGAATATGATGTCTATATTGATGCCCTCAGGGAATTTCCTGATAACCGCATTGTTCTCAAAACTCAAAAAGGTAACGGGTTACACCAGAAAACGGAAGTTTTCAAGAAGATTATCTGGTATTCCTATGAAGGAGATGAGATACACATGATCGCACTGCCCCTTGACAAGGTAAAAGAGATCATCCGCATGAACGAAACAGGAAAATATCCTGAAAAGCTGGAGGATTTTGCTGTTAAAAAGGAGACCAAACCAGACTTTGACACTGATGCGGACCAGTTTGAACTACATCGGTTTGATTGAAAATGACCACACTTATTAATGATTTCATTGATATTAATTTGACCGGAATGATATCCTCGAGAAAGAAATACGTGTTATTCATTTCTTTTTCATTGCTTATTTTTTTGACAGGTTGCGGCCCGAAAGCATTGTTTGACGATACTAAAAGCATCCCGGACGGCGTTTGGATGGATGAACAGCTCCTGCGTTTCGAGGTACCGGTAAATGATACATTGAACCTGCATATGTTTTATCTCAATATCCGACATACGACGAATTACCGTTATGCTAACCTTTTCCTTTTCATCAGCACCACTTTTCCCGACGGCGAAACAGCGCGCGACACGGTGGAGTGCATCCTGGCCGACAGGTCCGGGAAATGGCTGGGGAAAGGGATCAGCAATATGCGGGATAACCAGGTGTTGCTCAGAAGGGGACTCAGGTTCCCCCAGAAGGGAAAATATGTTTTTGAACTGGAACAGGCCATGCGTGAACCTGAGCTGGAAGAGGTCATGGATGTGGGTTTCAGGATTGTCAGGGAATAAATAAAACGTGAATTGAAAATGGTGAATAAGCAAAGCGCAAGGAAGAATTGGTATCAGCATTACCTGGTCAGGTTCTGGATGCTCTATCTCTTCCTATTGCTGCTCATTTTTTTCTTTTTTATTGGTGTAGCCAATAATCTGTTCGGTCCAATGCCTTCCTTCGAAGAACTGGAAAACCCTCAAACAAATCTGGCTACTGAAATCTATTCTTCGGACGGGAAACTGATGGGGACTTACTATGTCGAAAACCGCTCCAATGTCGAATATAAGGAATTGCCTCTTCATTTGGTGCAGGCATTGCTGGCGACGGAGGATATACGGTTTGAGAAGCATGCCGGTGTGGATATAAAGGCATTATTCAGGGTAGCCTTCGGTGTGCTTACGGGTAACCATAAAGGAGGAGGCAGTACCCTGACGCAGCAGCTTGCCAAGAACCTTTTCCCGCGTGAGAGCAACCTCAGCACAGGCAAGCTTGTTATGCGGAAGTTCAAAGAATGGATCACTGCCATACGCCTTGAAAGGAATTATTCCAAGCAGGAGATCCTGGCCATGTACCTGAATACGGTCGATTTTGGCAGCCAGTCGTGGGGGATTAAGATAGCGGCCAAGACATTTTTCAACAAGGATGTCGATTCGCTGAAAGTTGAGGAAGCTGCCGTACTGGTGGGCGTGATCAATGCACCGACCTGGTACAGCCCGGTACGAAATCCCCAGCGTTCATTTGAACGAAGGAACCTTATTATCCGGCAGATGGAGAAGTATCATTTCATTGATAGTGAAACTGGAGATTCGCTCCGGCAGATACCACTCGACATGTCCGGATTCGGGCTGAAAGGCCATGCCACCGGGCCAGCCACCTATTTCAGGGAAATTCTCAGGATGGAGATGCGGGAATGGTGCAGAACGCATTTCAAAGCTGACGGCACTCCTTATGATCTTTATAAAGACGGGTTGAAGATTTATACGACCATTGACTCCCGTTTGCAAAAATATGCAGAGGAGGCTGTCATAGAGCACCTGCGGGATGACCTGCAGCCCGCATTTTTCAGGCACTGGAAGGGGTATCCCAATGCGCCCTTTGATTTCCCGCCTGCCGTGGCGAAGCAGGAGATCAGTTACCTGATAGATCTTTCCATGCGCCGTTCCAACCGGTATATGCAACTCAGGGAGCAAGGCATGCCGGCCGACTCCATCAAAATCATTTTCAACACCCCGGTGCCCATGAAGGTGTTTTCATGGAACGGGCCGGTAGATACGGTCATGACACCCATGGACTCTATCCGGTACAGTAAATTCTTTTTACAGGCCGGTTTGATGTCGGTGGATCCGCATACGGGCCATATTTTGGCTTATGTGGGGGGCATCGATTACCGGTTCTTCCAGTATGACCATGTGAAATTAAGCCGGCGGCAGGTTGGTTCGACCTTCAAACCATTTCTCTACTCCCTGGCTATGCAAGAGGGTGAATTCACCCCCTGCTCCCGGGTGGCCAATGTGCAATATTCTGTTGACCTGCCTGATGGGACAATCTGGAGCCCAAGGAATACTTCCAATAAAAAGATAGGGGAAGAGGTCACCCTGAAATGGGCGCTGGCCAATTCAAATAACTGGATATCAGCCTTTCTGATCAAGAGATATCCACCCTACTCCGTAGTTGCCATGGCCCGGAAAATGGGTGTAACGGCACCGCTTGACCCGGTGCCTGCCCTGGCGCTGGGATCCTCTGATATTTCACTGTATGAGATGACAGGAGCTTTCAACACATTCGTCAACAAAGGTGTAAATATCCAGCCTATCATGGTACTGCGCATAGAAGATAAATACGGCAATGTGATCGAATCCTTTATCCCTGAAAAACAGGAAGCGATGAGTGAAGAAACGGCCTACCTGATGCTCGACCTGATGAAAGGGGTCGTACAATCGGGTACAGGTATACGGCTCAGGTTAAAATACGGATTGCACAACCCCATCGCCGGAAAAACCGGGACCACCCAGAACCAGTCGGACGGCTGGTTTATGGGCATTATCCCCGACCTGACCACCGGTATCTGGGTGGGAGGGGAGGACCGCAGCGTGCATTTCCGTACCATCACCCTCGGGCAGGGAGCCAATATGGCCATGCCGATCTGGGCATTGTTTATACAGAAGGTTTATGCTGATAAAACCCTGAATATCAGCCAGGGAGATTTCCAGAGACCTATGCAGCCCCTGTCTGTGACACTTGATTGCGATAAGTATGACCTTGAATCTGAATCTTTCGATGAAATGATTGAATCTGTCGAATTCTGATATCATTATTAATGCATGATTAAAAAATTAGAACATGACGGGTGTTCAATTCTATAAAAGAAACTGGCCATTGTTGTTTGTTATTATTGCAGGGATAATTCTTACCTTTTTTACTAATTACAGGGCTGCCACACTTTCCATTACACATGACGAAGCAATTATTGTTAAGATTGTCCAGCAAAATAGCGCCCGTGATATCTTTAACTTTGTCATTCCGCAAGACCATATGATCAATACACTGATGATGAAATGGTCATCTGTCTTGTTTTCATACCCGGAATACTCGATGAGATTGCCTAACTTGCTCGCTCACCTGGTTTATATTATATTTTCCATTCTACTTTTACGAAGACTCAAAAATGATCATTTACTGATTGCAGGATTCATCATGCTAAATTTTAACCCTTACCTGCTTGATTTTTTCTCTATTGCAAGGGGATATGGTCTGACACTTGCCTGGATGATGGTCAGCTTGTATTTCACATTCTGCTTTGTGCAGACCAGAAAAATTATCTCACTGATATTAGCCTTTATATTTTCAATTATCGCTGTTTTAACGGTGTATACATTATTGAATTATTTCATTGCATTAACAGGACTTGTCTTGATGATGTTGGTACTTTGGTGGGTAACCAGTGGATTTAAATTATCAGACTATTACAAACGTCTGATTTTTGTTGTACTGACTGTCGTTTCAATAAGTGTTCTGTTGCTCTTTCTGAAGTTGTTAATTCCTCTTCAGAGAGTACAAAGTGAATCATTTATTTTCCAGTCTCAAGCAGCAAATTTTTATACAGGTACAATCCGGTCCATCGTTTTCAGGTCCATTTATAACCTCCAGTCCGAATTCACAGTAAATCTGGTAAGTTATTCAGTTCTGTTTGTATACCTGTTGGCACTTCTTGTTACATTAGTTTTATCACTAAAACGTAATATTTTCTTTTTGAACCGTTTAATGTTTTTTGTACTGGTAATTTCCTTTTTTGTACTTATTTCTGTCACCCTTCAATATCAGCTATTTAACATAAGATTTGTCCAAAACAGATGGGCTACATTTGTTGTCCCATTGATAGTACTTACTTTTATCGGACTCATAGAAGAACTTCAGTACGGTAAATTATTGAAGATAATTTCGATTTCCGTTATATATGTTATAGCAGGTTTTTTCATTCTAAATACAGTCAAAAACTGTAATTTATCATTTTACCTTGATTGGAAATATGATGCGTCAACACGTAAAATGATGCAAGACATTTACAAGGATAGTGGGCCAAATCCTGAGAAAGACATAAAATTAGGGATTTTATGGTTATTTGAACCTTCCGTTAACTATTACAGGGAGGCATGGCAACTTGATTGGTTGGAAAAAGTGCACAAAAATGGCTATGATGGGGAGTATGATTATTATTATGTTGAAAATAATGACACTGTATTGAACAAGGACATTCTTCAAGGGAAGACGATTCTCCATACTTATGAATTGTCCAATACTATTTTATTAAAAAATACCGAATACGTAAAATAATGCCCAGGTTGATAAGACATTATTGCAGCGTTGAATTCTTGGCAATTTTGATAGTCACAATTGGTATTATTTGGACGAATATTTATTATAAATTTTGGAAAGACCCACACAGGATTATCGTTCATGATGTCATTCTTTATTACCAATATCTACCTGCGTTTATTATCTATCATGATATTTCTTTGAAATTCAAAGACAATGATTATGAATTTTTTAATGATAAAATCTGGGGTAATAAACAGTTTGAGGGACGCTATGTTAATAAGATGACGATGGGTCTGTCTGTTCTCTATGCTCCTTTTTTCTTCCCGGCGCATTTTTTTGCTGAATCGCTGGGATATGAACCTAACGGTTATACTAATCCATACCGGGCTGCATTGATCGTTTCAAGTGTTTTTTATGCTTTCCTGGGTTTCATTTTCCTTATGAAACTGATGCGAAGATATTTTGCCAGGCGGGAGATAGCCATCACCATCCTGGCCATCGGACTGGGCACGAACCTCTATTTTTACACGACCCTGGAACCGCCCATGTCGCATGCTTACAGCTTTTTCCTCTTTGCCCTTTTCCTGCTGGCCGTCGATTCCTGGTTAAGGAAACCGGCTGCCGGATGGGCTGCCCTGATGGGTGTGACGATCGGACTGATCGTCCTGGTAAGGCCTTCCAACGGGATCATCCTGCTCGTACTGCCCTTATGGAATATCAGTTCCGTTAAGGCCCTCCGGGAGCGTTTAAGGTTATTTCTCAAAAAATACCGGCAAATCGCGGTCATGGCAATACTGGCGTTTTTGGTACTCATCCCGCAGTTGATCTATTGGAAATATATCACCGGCAGCTATTTATATTATGGTTACGGCGAAGAGCGATTTTTCTTCAATGATCCGGCCTTTATCCAGGGATTGTTTTCATACAGGAAGGGGTGGCTGGTCTATACCCCCATCATGATCTTTTCTTTGCTCGGGATGGTGGTTATGTTTTTCAGAAACCGTGGTCTCTTCTGGCCGGTTGCGACATTCACCATCTTAAACTTCTATGTCGTCTGGTCGTGGTGGTGCTGGTGGTACGGGGGCGGATTCGGACAACGGGTCCTTATTGAATCCTATGCGCTCATGGCTTTCCCGTTCGCAGCTTGCACAAAACTGATGTTTGAGCGGAAAATCATTGTCAGGGCACTTTACTTACTGCTTTTAGCCGGATTTATTTCGCTGAATATTTTCCAGACCCGGCAGTATTACAAGGGAGTGATCCACTGGGATGCTATGTCCAGGGAAGCCTACTGGAATACTTATTTCAGGACCAAACCGGCGCCATCCTTGTACGAGCAAATCGACCCACCTGATTATTCTGCGGCATTCAAGGGAGACCGCTGAAACAATACGCCCGGAGTAAAAGACAAATGGAGTTTTTTCGTAACCCTCCGGCCTGAGGCGTCTTGTTTTCCGCTAGTGCGCCCTTTACCTTTGGCGCCATAAATTTACGACATTATGCAGAAAAGTGAAAGCCGGCAAACGCAAATGTTTGCCTTGGTGGAAGAATTGCACCAAAGCAAGATGACCCGGGAGGAATCCTGCCGGTGATCAGTTCATTGCTTCGATTAGCCTGAGGCTATGTTCGCCTTATCGGAATCCCTGCGTTATTACCTATACAACCAGCCGACAGACATGCGAAAGAGTTTTGACAGCCTGTGCCAGCTGGTGGAGTCGGGCATGGGGCGCAATCCGATGTCGGGAGAGGTGTATGTGTTCATCAACCGTCCGCGCAACCGGATGAAGTTGCTCCGGTGGGAGTTCGGCGGGTTTATCCTGTATTACAAGCGACTGGAATCAGGGACATTCGAGCTGCCGGGGAGCGTTCCCGATGGTTGCTCAACGGCGATTCACTGGCCGGAACTGGTCATGATGATCCAGGGGATCTCTTTGCGACATATACGAACAAGAAAGCGGTACTTACTGACAGAAACCTGTTGATAAAAACATTCGGAAAGTCCAGTATTTTCAATGGTTGTAAAGGTTTTTTGCGTACCTTTATTCCATGATTGAATCGTCAAAAATACATACTCCGGAAAGCACAAATCAGGTGATTCTTTCACAAAAAGAGTATGAGGAGTTGATCGGTCAAAATCAGAAACTCCGAATGGACAATTTTTACCTCCATCAGGAATTGGAAAAGCTAAAACGGATGATCTTCGGGGTCAAAAGTGAACGCTTTACCCTTTCCGGCCCCTCTCAGCTAAGTATGGATCTGGGATTGGAAACGTTGCCACCGGTGGAACCGCAAACCGAAGATATCACTTATACCCGTAAGAAGACTGGGAAGGATAATGGCCATGCCCGTATGCAAATCTCCCCATCGATTCCCCGCGAGATCGTGGTGATCGAACCGGCGGAAGATGTGTCCGATGGGCGCAAAATCGGCGAGAAGGTCACCGAGGTGTTGGATTACACACCCGGTAAATTAAAGGTGACCCGGTATGTCAGGCCCGTATACGCCTTACCTGAAGAACAGGGTGTCGTAATCGGTAATCTTCCCTCTTTACCGATTACGCGGGGCAATGCCGGAGCCGGTTTACTGGCCCATTTGACCATCAGCAAGTTCGTGGACCATCTGCCGTTTTACCGCCAGGTGCAGATGTTCAAACGTCAGGGCGTGACCCTGGCCGAGAGCACGGTCAACGACTGGTTCCGGGCCAGCTGCGATTTGCTTGAACCGCTGTATGAATGCCTGAAAAAGACTTTATTACAGGGCAATTATCTGATGGCCGATGAAACCCCGATCGCCGTGCAGACAGAAAACAAACCCGGGGCTACCCACAAAGGATACCATTGGGTTTATTACAGTCCCGTGGAGCGGCTGGTATTGTTCGACTACCGGAAAGGCCGGGGAAGAGAAGGCCCGGAAGAATTACTGAAAGATTACCGTGGCGCCTTGCAAGCAGATGGTTACTCCGCCTACGAAAGTTTTGAGAAAAAACCAGGCATTACCCTGCTGGCCTGCATGGCGCATGCCCGGCGAAAGTTCGACGAATCCTTGAAAAACGATAAGACCAGGGCGGAACATGCTTTGACCCTGATCCAGCAACTATATGCTATCGAACGACAGGCCCGTGAAGAACGAATGGACTACGACCAGCGAAAAACGCTCCGTCTGGAAAAGTCTGCACCGATTTTGGAAGAGCTCCACGGCTGGCTGAAAGAGAATATCACCCAAACATTACCAAAGAGCGCCATCGGAATAGCTATTGCCTATACCCTGCACCTGTGGCCTCGACTGCTCCGCTATCTTGACGACGGTCGCTATGAGATCGACAACAACCTGATCGAGAACTCCATCCGGCCGGTGGCCCTTGGACGGAAAAATTACCTGTTCGCCGGTTCACACGAAGGGGCAAAACGGGCCGCTATGATGTATTCTTTCCTGGGAACGTGCAAAATAAACAATGTCGAACCGTTTGAATGGCTCTCGACCGTCCTGAAACACATCCCCGACCACTCCATCCAATGCCTGGAGGAACTGCTGCCGGGGAATCTTAAGTAAATCACGCCGGAAATAAAACACTTTTTAGGCACAGGTCATGACGCATCAGACCGGAGGGTTACGTTTTTTCGGGCTTACGTCATAGTTTTCCTTATTTTTGAGGAGTTTTAATTGATTCAGATGATTCAGAAAGATACTGAAGTATCGGTCATCATTCCGCTCTTCAACGAAGAGGTTGGTATCAAGCAACTGCTGGAAAAGATGACCGGATTGAATTACCATGAAAAATATGAGATCCTGGTGATTGATGATGGCTCAACCGATCGTTCCCTGGAGGTGATCAGGCAGTTTCCCGTCAGGGTGTTATCCCATCCCGTAAACAAGGGTTATGGCGCTGCCCTGAAAACCGGCATCCGCAGGGCAAAAGGGAAAAAGATCATCATTCTTGACAGCGACGGCCAGCATGATCCGGTACATATCCCCGAGATCGCTGAGCTTCTGGATCAGTATGAGATGGTGATCGGCACGCGTGACAGGGAATCGCACCAGGTACGAACCCGGCAGGCAGGAAAACGGGTGATCCGCTGGGTGGGCGAATACCTGGTCGAACAAAAACTGCCCGATTACAATTCAGGTTATCGCGGTTTCGACACGGAACTGATCAAAAGGATGCTCCATATGATGCCCAACGGCTTTTCTTTTTCTACTACTTCTACACTGGCATTCCTGAAAGAGGGTTACTCCATTGGTACTTTCCCGATCATGGTAGAAGAAAGGGTCGGCCGGAAGAGCAATGTCAAATTCTTCAAGGACGGGGCCAAGACCCTGATGCTGATCATGCGGATCATCATGCTTTTCAATCCGCTGAAGATCTTCCTGCCTGCCAGTGTGATCTTCACCTTGTCGGGGGTTATCTTTGGCATTTACGGATATATTGTGACTGAAAGGTTCTCCAATGGCGCCATTGTGCTGACCATCCTGGGCATGTTCCTCTATTTCATCGGACTCGTAGCCGACCAGATATCCATTCTCAACCGCAAATCCTGACCAAACACTGCGGCAGGCATGGTTTCTCCACATATAAATAAATGGACAGACCGGGAAGTGGAAGCGCACTGGGACCGGGTTTCCGGCATTTACGTGCGCGAAAACGAACGGGTGAAAAAAACCCATGACCAGCGTTTCCGCGAGAGCATCATGCGGTTAAGGCTCGAACCGGGCATGAAAGTGTTGAATATTACCAGCAGGGATGGCGAAGCGGCTGATTACATTACCAGGGCAGAACCATCATGCCGGGTGCTGAATGCCGAAATCTCGTCCGGGCTGATGGAAGTGGCCCGCCATCTGCGGTCCGGACTGGAGCAGGTGAAGATAGAAACCTATTCCAGATTGCCATTCCGGGATCGCGAATTCGACAGGATTTTAAGCCTGGAGACCCTGGAACATGTTGCTGAACCCTATCGTTTCCTGGAAGAACTGCACCGGGTTTCCCTGGATGATGCCGTCATGGTGCTGAGTTGCCCGCCCGCCACCAGCGAATGGCCATACAGGATATACACGGCATTGTTTGGCGGGCACGGCGAAGGGCCGCACCGGTTTCTGCCTTCCCGGGAAGTGAAACACATGCTGCGTGAAACCGGTTGGAAACTGATTTGCCATAAAGGAACGCTGCTGTTCCCTGTTGGGCCGGACTGGTTGCTGGCAATGGGGGAGAAGATCATCGACCGGTGCCAGGGAACCTTTATCGCCGAATGGGGAATACGACAGTTTTATTGTTGTGAGAAGACTGTAGGACTGTAAGACTGTAGGACTGTAAGACTGTAGGACTGTAGGACTGTAGGACTGTAGGACTGTAAGACTGTAGGACTGTAGGACTGTAGGACTGTAAGACTGTAAGACTGTAAGACTGTAAGACTGTAAGACTGTAGGACTGTAGGACTGTAAGACGATTGTATGACGATAAAAAACAAGAAACAAGAAACCAGAAACAGCATAAACTGGTTCCTCCTGCTACGCCTGGCGGTGATAGCTTTGTTCATTGTGGTTTTATCACGTACCGACCTGGATGAACTCTGGGGCAGGCTGAAACAGGTTGATGGTCGTTTTATTTTAATGGCTATGTTGTTTCAGGTCTTGATGTTGCTGTTCAAGGGTTTGCGCTGGTGGTTGCTGAATGAGAATGTATGGAATAAACAAATTGTTTTTCAGCGGTATGGAGAGTGTCTGGAGGCATATGCCGTTGGAGTTATCACCCCGGGACGGGTAGGCGAGCTCTTAAAAGCTGGCCATGCTTCAGGGCGAACACAGGTCATCAGCAAGGGATTGCTTATAATCTCTGAGAGAGGACTTGATCTGAGCATTTTTTTCTTTATCGCTGGGATTTCACCTTTATTGGGTTACCTGGGGAAGGTAAGTCCGGGGATTGGGGGAATCATGCTTTTGATTAGCATCACTGGAATTTTGCTTTCATTTTTGATATTAACGCTTCCCAGAATTGTAATCTTGGTGGAAAAGCTGTTGAAGAAGATAAGGATCATCAAAGGAGACCAGTCATTAACGCTTGTTCCGAGAAAAAAAAACACATTGTTTTCATTTGGGGCCCTTTCACTGCTTAGTAATGCCTGTGCTTTCCTTTCCTTTTATTTTATTGCCTTGTCTGTGGCCCTGAGCCTTGATTTTTTAACGATTTCAGGAGGGGTGGCTTATGCAGGTGTTATTAATACCATTCCTGTCACCATCATGGGGCTTGGAACGCGCGATGTTACCCTGCTTTATATTTTCAGTGAAATATCTTCATCACAGATTCTGGCATTTTCAGGAATGATATTGCTGGTATCACAAATCGGGGGTGGGCTTTTATCGGTTTTTCTCGGACAATTTTTCTTATGGAAATCAAAAACAATATTGAGATCTTTGTAAAATGTTTTTTAATATCAGAACCATGACATTTTGGGTTTTAGCTCGCCGCCGGGTTTTCACATTCACGGGCCTGATAGTTTTATACATCATTTTTGTTGGATTAGCTCTGCGTTATAATGATTTCCCAATAAATGACTGGCGTTCGGAATTGTTTAGCGACAAAGCAGGTTATTATATTTACCTGCCTGCGACATTTATTCATGGTTATTATCAGGAAGCATACCCCGAAGGAATTGAATATGTAATGGGGCACGGATACAGGTTTGAAAATGGAAAGTTATTTACCAAGTATCCCGCTGGAGTTTCTGTTCTTGTAAGCCCGTTCTTTCTGATTGCGCATATCGTTGCCCTGGCTGGCCCGGGGCCCGCCGATGGTTTTTCTTCCGTGTATTATGATATGGCCAATTATTCGTCCGTTTTTTATATGTTTCTCGGAACGGTTTTCCTGATTGTTTTTCTCCGCAGACGTTTCACGGCAATGATTTCTTTCATAACCGCAGCCGTTATACTTCTCGCCACCAACTTATATTATTATACATTTCGTGATGTAATGATGTCACATGTCTATTCTTTCGCATTGTTTTCGTTTCTCTTGCTGCTAACCGATAACCTGTGGAGAAATCCAAAATGGCGGAATCTCCTGTGGGTTGCCCTGGTATCGGGCATGATCATCCTTGTCCGTCCGACCAATATCATCTTTCTTCTGATTATCCCTTTTCTCGACGTCAGGTTGAACAGGAAACTTTATGAAAGAATGCGGTTTTTACTTGCCCCATTAAATCTGATAACTTTTGCAATAGCTGTGTTACTGATATTATCGCCCCAACTGGCTTACTGGAAATTCATCTCCGGAAAGCTGATCTTTAACAGTTATCAGGGTGAAGGCTTTACATTTTGGAATAATCCGCAGATCCGTGAAGTTTTATATGCTCCGGAGAATGGTTTACTGACTTACACACCTGCATTTATTCTCGTTGTTGCCGGCATGTTTGTCATGCTTATCCGAAAAGAAAATAATCGCTGGCTGATACCTGCCATTTTCATTATGTTGCTCTATTTGGTTTCATCCTGGCATGCTTTTCATTTCGGATGCAGTTTCGGGCAGCGATCATTTGTGGAATATTATGCCATTTTTGCATTGCCGCTGGCTTCCCTTTTCAGCATATGCTATTCCCGGAGGAATATCCTGTTGTCATTTGCAATAAGCCTGATCATTATTTATCTGGTATATTTCAATATTAAGTTAACCGGGGTTTATAACAAGTGTTATTTTGGCGAGACATGGAATTATACGCCATACCTGAATTATTTACATAAGGCGAAGATCTTTCCTCTCCAGAACAAGACATTTACATGGCACAATGATTTTGAAAGAAGAACATTTTACAGCGGAGGAGAAAAAACCATAATCAGGAGTCCGATAGCTTATAGCGGAAAATTTGTCAGTGCACTCAATGATTCTATTGTGTATTCAGGTGGATTTAATGCCAGGTTAAGCGATATCAATCCCGGCAATTTATACAAGGCTGATGTGCAATTCGCATGTTATTTCGCAGAACTACCCGGTGAAACTTTGCTGGTTTGTTCAATCTCGGAAGACACAGCCCTGGTTTATCACAAGACATTCCGTTTTGACGATAATCCCGAATCAACGCAGGGCTCATGGATTATTTACCGTCATACGTTTGAAATTCCCTATTTGTCCGGATCGGGATTCATTAAGGTATTCGTCTGGGGATTGACGGGCACAGAGCTATATATCGATGATATGCAGGTGAAGTTATATTTTAGGCTTAATTAGTCTTCTTTTCGAAAACTTCAATTCTGAGATCGTCGACATAAAGATCATCCTTTCCCCAATACCACACATATGCCGAGAACTTATCTTTTCCGGATCTGACTTCCGGCGTCATATAATCAATGGAGATTCTGTTCCACTGGCCGGGCTGAGCCTGCACTAAAGGATCACTCAGGTGAATTGTCCGGTAATTATAATAGCCGTCTTTATTGCCGAAGGTCACCACAAGTAAAGCGTCATTTTCAGAAATTTCCGAGGTGGGGTAGATATAAACTGAGATTTTGAGCCAGGCGTATTCCCGGTTGGTGATATTTTTAAAAGTCAGGTCATGGCCCGGAGAGTAGATCATGTTGCTGTCCATCCTGAATGAAAATGACCCCGTGTGGACCGGCTCACGGCTGTAATGATTTTCTATGCCAGTTTCGGGCACCTCATTATCCTGATGAAATATTAGTTTTCGTTCATAATCGTCCATATTTGTAAAAAACTCTGTTGCGGTGGAAGAACGATCCACCAACAGCAAATCCTTTTTTTCATTGGTTACCGTTGTCCTTCCGAATATTGCGAAGTAATATTCCCTTGTCATGCGGGAGGCATCCAGTATCTTATGCCTGATCTGCCAGATTTGAAATATATTCAAGATAAGGAATAATACACAGATTGCCAGTACTATACCGGTTATCCATTTCTTTCTCATCCGGAAAATGCCATGAAAGAAATACCCGAAGGGAATAGCCATTACAGCATAGGATTGTACAAGGGCGCGCTGGCCGTAACTTTCTGCGTACCACCAGTTCGACCAGGCCGAAACGAACCAGAGGTTGAAAATGAAGAACAGGAACAACGGGAAGAAAATTGGCCGGTTATAACGGTAGAGATAGTAAAAACCAATGATTCCGAAAATCATCGCCGGGGTGTATATCAGCCATCCCTTCCGGAAACTGAAGAGCACTTTCAGCGTGTACGGCCAAAGGAATTCAAATCCTTCCGCCGGGTTGTTATAGGAATAAAACAGGAACTTCCCGGTCGTCACTTTCCAGTAAACCAACTGCGGTATGGCTACCAGGAACATGATCAGGGCCACACCCAGCAAATGCAGGTAATGTTTCCTGAAAAGCCTCAATTTTTCAATGAATGATTCACGGTTTTTCACATTCCAGAACAGCGGGATGAGCAAACACACGATCTCTGACGGACGGGAAAGGATTGCCACCCCGCAAAAAAAGCCGATCATTAAGGCATGCTTCATTCTGAATGTTTCATGCCAGAGGATGGTATACCAGATAATGAGCGCATACACGGCAAAGAGTATGTTATGCGGGGCAATCCCTTTAAAAGTAGCCTTATAGATGTAGTTTGTGGCAAAAACCAGGAAAAATAAAATCAATGCGGTTTTCCAGTCAGGGAAAAACCGGAGCAGTATTTTGCCGACATAATAAATACCCAGCAAGCTGTAAAAAATACCACAGGCGAGCATGGTAAAGTGATAAGCCGGAGAGAACCCATCCATGGGGAATTCATACCAAAAAGCGATAAAATGCGCCAGGAGAAAAAAGGGAAGATACAGAATGGCAAGACCGATCGGATACCTGATCAGTGAGCTTCCATTCGGAGCCACAGTGAACTGGTACAGTGAGTTAGTAAGCCGGTAGGTTTCATTGAGTTCACTAATGGTCGTCTTATCCGTGAACTCTACCTGGTCGTAAATAAACACCCCGGGCAGATAGAGATAATATCCCAGGACGTCATAGGTCAAAATAGCTTCCGGCGGCTGCTTGATATTCTGAAAAACAATAGTAAATCCAAAAAGAAGGAATACAAGCAGAGAATATTTATTTGAAGTTACATTCATCGAATTCTATTTCGAGCTTAACAATTATCATTGCAAACAGCACCCTACGCCCTACGCCCTCAAATACTTTCTGTCCAGCAAATTATACTTCAAAATGCACCACAGGGCCCTGAAACCGTCCTTCGCCCCTATCTTTTTACCCTCTTCGTAGGTTCTGCCATAGTATGAGATCCCTACTTCATAAATCCTAAGCTTTGGGAACCTGGATATTTTAGCCGTTACTTCCGGTTCAAATCCAAACCTGTTTTCCTTGAAATATATCTTCTTAATAAAGTCTGACCGGAACATTTTATAGCAGGTCTCCATATCGGTCAGGTTCAGGTTGGTGAACATGTTTGAAACGAAAGTAAGGAATTTATTGCCGATGGTATGCCAGAAGAACAGGATCCGGTGCGGATTGCTGCCCATAAACCGGGACCCGTAGACCACATCGGCAAACCCGTTGACAATCGGCTTCAACAGGTCGTTATATTCCTGGGGGTCATATTCCAGGTCGGCGTCCTGGATAACGATCAGGTCACCCGAGGCTTCAGCAATGCCACGGTGCAAGGCAGCTCCCTTTCCCATGTTGACCGGCTGATTGAAATACCTGATATCGTGCCCGGGATGTGCTTCAATGTATTGCTGAATAGCTTGTTCGGTATCGTCCCTTGAACAGTCATTGACGATAATGATCTCTTTCTCAATGTCATGGATCAAATTTACGGCCAATACTTTATCCAGGATAAGATGAATGGTTTTGGCTTCGTTGTAAGCGGGAATGATGATCGATAATCTTTTTTGACTCATAATAGCGGTTTATTCATTTGGGTTTGGTAAAAATCATTCAAAATTGGCAATTTTTTTTCAATCTGGTAAATTCTGACGTACGATTGTTCTTCCAGGATGACAATATTGTAGTTCTCCTCAATAAATTTTTTCACATCAGGTTGATATGCAATTACTTTATCTCCGGGATCAAGCCTGTCTTTCTCCTTCCGGGCAATATCAATACCCTTATCTTTCATCAGGTTCATATAAAACATGGTATGCGCTTTTGGCCCGGTATGCAACAGGATATAACCGTCCAGGTCACGCCGGCCGTGCAAACCATCCCGGAGGACATACAATACCTGGTGGTCTTTGAGGTACCACGATCTTTCGGATGGATCGAAAACTTTTTTAGCCATTATCCTTACCGGTTCATAAAAGATGATCACAGCAAATACCAGGGCCAGTATTTTCAGGAATGATAACTTGCTGATTTCAGATATTTTAAAAATAATGGAGATGATAAACCAGATAAAGGATGCAATAAAAAGTGCAAAGTATGGATATTCAGCTATGTTATACCATTCGAGTTTTGTTTTCGAGGCAGAAATGATCAGCAGATGAGTGACCGTCATAATCAGACCGAAGGTTATCAGTTTTCTGAATATGATTTCTTTCATCAGTAATCCTGTTATGACTCCCGGTAAAATGAACGGCCACCATTTGATCATTCCCGGCCATTTGATACGCTGCAGGTAGAACCAATAATTTTCCTGATTGCTTTCAATCGTTTCGAAGTACCGGCCACCTATTTCATTGGCCCACACGGCTTTCAGATAACCCGGATTCACCGCTTCCCGTCCCAGGTAAAAGCCTGCGATGACCACCAGGAATATCAGCATGCCGTAATAGGTATGCCTGTTCCTCAAAATCATCATGAAAGATCCTGTTAAGATTGCATAAAAAATCAATCCGGGCAGAAACAACAGTCCGGCAATTCCCTTGGTAAATGCGGCGAGGGTGATGAAAATGATGGTGAGGTACAGGTCTTTGTTCTTCTTTTCTTCAATGTATTTGAAGAAAGCAAGGCTGTATAGCAGCATGTAAAGGGTCATCAAAGCATCGAAATCGCCTGTACGGGCCGCGTGAAAATCGATGTAACTGTTAGAGGTGACCAGTACCAGCGCCCATATCAGGCCGAACAGCGGATTTTTGAGGTATTGGGCCGAAAACAGGAATATCAGCAGGCAGGTGAGAAAAGCTGCTATTGCGGAAGGGAGACGCAATGCCAGCTCGCCCGGGCCGGCGATATTCATGCTGATGACCTGCAGCCAGATCAGTAATGGCGGCTTTGTCCCCCACATTTCAGGCTCCCCGTCATAATGGGTGACCAGGCAGTTCCCGTTGTGATACATTTCATAGGCATTGATGCCTCGCCTTGATTCATCCCAAAGCCGGACGACCGGTTTATCCAGGTTTACAAAAACGGGGATACTGATCAATACCAGGAAAAGGAAAAACACGAGGAGATATTGCCATTTCACAAGTCTGAGGGATATCTCCGGCCGGAGCGCGATGATCAGTTCCCGGAGCCTTTCACTCATGGTAATAGACCCTTTTTATCCGCCTTGACAACCCTGCCAGGACCTCATAAGGGATGGTTCCCATTTCAGCGGCCAGTTCCTGCAATGGGCGTTCCGGCCCGAAAACGATCACCTCATCTCCTTCAGAAACATCTATGCCGGTGATATCGACGGCGCACATATCCATACTGATATGGCCGACGATCGGGCAAAGTGATTTTCCGACCAGCAAATGCCCTTTTCCATTGCCCAGGGTGCGGCTCAACCCATCGGCATAGCCCACCGGAACGATGGCAAGGGTTAGTTCCGTCTCAGTTTTATAAGCCCTGTTGTAACCGATTGTTTCGCCGGGCAGCACCTTCTTGATCTGTGAAATGACCGACTTCAGGCGGGCGACGGCTTCCAGTTGCGGTTGTTCATCCGGAACAGCGGTGATACCATACAAACTGATCCCCAGCCTGACCATGTCGAACTGCGCATCGGGAAACCGGCTGATACCTGCCGAATTCAGGATATGCAACAATACCGGGTGGCCGGCCTCGGCCCGGATGCGTTCACCCGTTTCACGGAAAACATCAATTTGTTTTCGTGTAAAATCATTCTCCGAAGGGTCTTCACTGGCTGCCAGGTGAGAGAAAACCGACTGGACATAGACCATTTTATTGGCATGCAACCGCCGTATCAGTTCGTCAATATCACCAGGCAGAAATCCCAGCCTGTGCATCCCTGTATCAATCTTGATATGGACTTTTACCGGCTTGTTTTTGGGAAGAATGTTTCTTTTAATGGCTGTTTCCAGCATTTCCAGGATCCTGAAACTGAAGATTTCGGGCTCGAGATTATGATGGATGATCTGGTCGAAGCTTCCCTCGTCGGGGTTCATCACCATTATAGGCGCCGTGATGCCTGCCTTCCTGAGTTCCACGCCTTCGTCGGCATAGGCCACGGCAAGATAATCGATCCGGTAGAACTGCAGTGCATTGGCCACCTCGAAGCTTCCAATGCCGTAAGAAAATGCCTTCACCATGGCAGCGATGCGCGTCCCGGGACGCAGTTTGGACCTGTAATGGTTCATATTGTTGATCAGGGCGTTCAGGTTGATCTCCAGGACCGTTTCATGGGTCTTTTGCTGCAGCGCCATGCCGATCCTTTCAAATTCAAAGATACGGGCCCCTTTCAGCAGGATCACCTCGTTGCTGAACGCGGTGAAGGAAAAACGCTGCAGGAACTCATCGGTTGAGGGATAAAACTCCTTGTTCAGATCAAACAGGTCTGCCTGCCGTGAGATGGCCGGCCCGATTCCAATCAGCCGGTCGATCTTGCTTTGGTGCAGGATGTCAGCGATCTGTCCGTAAAGTTCATCTTCGTCTTTGCCGCTCTGGAGAATATCGGAAAGGATGATGGTCTTGTTTTTATGGTTGGCCTGCTGCCTTAAGAAATCGATGGCAATGGTAAGCGAATTGATATCTGAATTATAACTGTCGTTGATGATGGTGCAGTGGTTGATCCCGTCTTTCAGTTCCAGCCGCATGGCAATGGGTTGCATGCTTTCAAAGCGCGGGGAAAGGGTGGAGGGATCGTAACCCAGGCAGATCATGGCGGCCAGGCAGTGTATGGCGTTTTCTACAGAAGCCTTGTCGCTGAATGGTATCCGGATACTGAATAGTTTGTCCTGGTATTCGGCCTCTATCAAGCTGTCAATACCTTCCTGTTGCCTTACACCGGTAATCATAAGATCAGCCTTCTGCTTATAGCTCCAGGTAAAGGGTTTGATATTCTTCTGAATTTCCGACCGGATGATCACCCCCATGATTTCGGGATGATCCATGCAATATACGAGCGTTTCAACCCTGACAAACAATTTGAGTTTTTCGCCGACCTTTTGCTGCTGGCTCATGAAATTTTGACCGTGGGATTCACCGATATTGGTGAAAATACCGATCGTGGGTTTGATAACGGCCTGCAGCTTGTCCATTTCATCCGGTTCCGAAATGCCTGCTTCAAATATGGCCAGTTCGTAGTTAGGGTTCATTTGCCAGACCGACAAAGGGACCCCGATCTGGGAGTTGTAGCTTTTGGGGCTGCGGACAGTCTTACGGTCTTTGCTGCAGAGCTGGTACAACCATTCTTTGACAATGGTTTTTCCGTTACTACCGGTTATCCCGATCACGGGGATGCTGAATTTTTCCCGGTGCGCACGGGCCAGCGCCTGCAGCGCATGAAGGGTGTTCTTTACGATGATGAAGTTGGCATCGGGATATTGCTCCGCGTTCTGTGGCACCCGGGTGACGATAAAATCGCGCACCCCCTTTTCGTACAGTTCGGGTATGTAGTTGTGGCCGTCGTTCCGTTTGCTGGAGAGGGCGAAAAAAAGACATTGCTCCGGTGCTATCAGCTTCCGGCTGTCGATCAGGATATCGGTGATCACCCTTTCTGTCAAGTGGTCAACGGCTGAAGTACCGTTTACTATTTTTATGATTTCAGAAACAGGATAATCCATGGCATGATTTCAGGGTTCAGGAAACAGCTTATTGCCCGCCGATCACATCTGTATGATTATCATCAGATGAAGGAGGTATCTCCCTTTCGATTACGGCATCGGAGCTGTGCTCAATGTCTTTCAGATAATTGGGCAGGGGATTGGCGCGAAGTTCTTCATATTCCTTACGGTTGTTGAAGATTTCAACAGCCAGGTAGATCGCTTCGCGGAATGAGGATGGCGAGGCTTCATTTTTGCCGGCGAGGTCATACGCCGTTCCGTGGGCCGGTGATGTCCTGACCACAGGCAAACCTGCCGTAAAATTGATGCCCTTGTCAAACGCCAGCGCCTTGAAAGGGATCAGCCCCTGGTCATGGTACATGGCCAGAATACCGTCGAATTTGGTAAACTGGTCGGAGCCAAAGAACCCGTCGGCTGAAAAGGGTCCGTAAACAATACAATCACGGGTCCAGGCCTGTTCGATCGCCGGGCTGATCACTTCGGTCTCTTCGCTTCCAATCACTCCCTGGTCACCCGCATGCGGGTTCATCCCGAGAATGGCAATTTTTGGTCTGCTGATCCCGAAATCTTTTAACAGGCTCTGGTTCATCAGTTCGATCTTTTTCAGGATCAGTTCGCCGGTAACAGCCCCGGGGACATCTTTCAGCGGGATGTGACCGGTGATCACGCCGATCCTGAGGTTACCGCTCACCATCAGCATCAGGTGATCTGCGCAACCGAATTTATCGGCCAGGTATTCGCTGTGGCCGGGAAATCCGAAATTTGCCTCGCGCATATTTTGCTTGTTGATCGGCGCAGTGACCAGCACGTCGATATGTTTGTTCTGCAAATCCTGCACGGCCGTTTCCAGGGCAAGATAAGCAAGCTGGCCTGCAGTTTCGGTTGATTTTCCCAGGGTTATCCTGACCTCATCCTGGGTGATATTGACAATATTGATCCTTTTATGAGCGGCCGAAGCGGCATTTTTTACCAGGTTGAGGTTTACTTCATTGATATTTAATGTCTTTCTGTGATAGGAAGCCACCTTTGACGATCCGTAGATAACAGGGGTGATACTATCCAGCATCCTCGGATCCAGGAATGTCTTCATGATGATCTCATAGCCGATCCCGTTCAGGTCGCCATGCGTGATCCCCACCTTCACCCGTTCCGCGTCAGTTTTGATTCTTTCTTCAAATGGTTCCATTATATCTGGTTTTTGCATTTAATTATATTGTTCGTCTTACCGTCCTATCGTCTTACCGTCTTACCGTCCTACCGTCCTACCGTCTTACCACCATCCTCTCCGCGAACTCCACCAGCAGCCTGACGCCCATACCGGTGCCGCCGGCGGTGCGATAGCTGTCTTTCTTGTCGATAAATGCCGGTCCGGCTATGTCGAGATGGATGAAAGGGTAATCGGTAAAGTGTGCAAGGAACTTACCGGCAGTGATCATCCCGGCATCAGGCCCTCCGATGTTTTTGATATCGGCGATCTCCGATTTGATCAGCTCGCCGTACTCATCCCAGAAGGGGAATTCGGCGATTCTTTCATACACCTTATCGCCACACTCCTTCAGTCTTTCCATATCGTTGGCAGCCCCGGTCTGCATGGCCACGATACCGTATTTGCCGATGGCCCGGCTGGCGGCGCCGGTAAGGGTAGCCGCCGTGATCACCAGGCCGGGATTGAGTTTTTTGGCATAGCTCAGCGCATCAGCCAGGATCAATCTCCCTTCCGCATCGGTATTCATGACTTCCACGGTCGTCCCGTCAGCCATGGCAATAATATCTCCCGGGGCGATGGCGTTGGCATCAATCCGGTTGTCGGTGGCCGGCATCAGTCCAACCACATGCACCGGCAGGCCCAGACCGGCCATCGCGTATAAAGCGGCTGCCATCGTGGCCGCACCAGCCATGTCACATTTCATATCGTACATGAAGGTGCCGATTTTCAGGTTTGAGCCGCCCGTGTCAAAAACCACCCCCTTGCCGACCAGTACCAGCGGTTTTTTGTTGACGGGCTTTTCGGGTTTCCACTCCATGATGGTGAAGGTGGGCGGATCGGTACTCCCCTTGTTCACAGCCAGGAGGCCGCCCATTTTCAGCGATTCGATCTTTTTCTTGTTGAGGACCTCCACCTTGATCCCCGCCTCTTTGCCCATCTTCTGGAACTCCTTTGCCAGGTCGCCTGCCGAAAGGTGCGAAACCGGCTCGTTCACCAGGTCGCGGCAACGCATAACGGCATCGGCAATGATGTTCATCCGTTCGATCGTCTCATCTTTCAATTCTTTTGACTGTATGCCGAGCGATTTGAGCGTATTTTCTTTCTCTTTCCGCTCTTTCCGGTATTTGAGGAACTGGTAGCTGCCCAGCGCCATCCCTTCGCCCAGCGCCAGGGTCTCGGCCGCTTTGCCGTCGACATCCACAATGACCACGCTGCCGGCCTTGAGGTCGTTCAGCCGGGCCGCAAGTGCATCACCCGCTTTGCGGCAGTTTTCCAGCCGCTTTGAAGAGTCTTTTTCCTCTTTTATGACCTGCACAAAAATGTACCGGCCCAGCCTGTCGAATAGAATGTTCTCTTTTTTATGACCGGAGATCATTTGAACGGCATAGGCGATTTCTTCCTTTGTCAGATAATCTGCAGGGATCTTAATTGCATCCGCAGTGAGCAGGATGAGGTTGTCTTCCTGGTTTATTTTGTCAATCTTTTTCGGCATGGTTCATTTTTTACCGCGTAAAAGTAATAAGAATTGGGGGTGATTTTGCAGAAATCATCTTTTGAACAGCCTTTCATCGAACGAGTAAGGCTCTCTTTTTATAATTCCGACACGTTGAATATCCGGGTGTCCCGGGTTGATCAGGTAGTTGAAATCGCCCGGGATGACGGCGGAAGGGACTTTCATGATCAGGAATTCATTTTTTAAGATGAATGAATCCCCTATTTGTTGTGTTGATCTGGCGTATGGAAATGATCTCCAATCCGCAGGCAAATCCCCGGCCAATAATTCTTTGATCAGGACATCCTCAGGAATAAGAATGGTAACTAGTTCGAGACCTAAGGGCAACACACCGGCAGGCATATGAACAGCCACTTCAACTGTGCATAACGCCCTGGAATGACTGGTGTAGACCATCGGTATCCCCCTGCTGTTCCATCTCCTGCCGATCAGTTGAGCCCCTTGTCCCGTCAAATCAAGGATGAACTTCTTTTTGCCAATCCTGTAAACAATCATGCGAATATTCCGTGCTCGATGGCTGTCAGCTCATCATTCAACATTTGAATCCCAAACTTGTTATCCAGCAATTCTATAGGCCTGATCCTCCCAAGTGCGACAATCCTGCTGTGCATCCATTCGATGAAGCGATCCTTGTCACCAAAAACTTCCACCCCTCTTTTCATCAGCAGCGTAATCTCGATGATCCTCTCGGATTGAAGTTGGTCAAATTTCCTGTTGTCTTTTTTATACCGCTGCAAGGTGCGTTCCGAAAGCCCGAGAAAAGCCGACCATTCCGCCTTAGTGAATGGGCTTTGTCCTGAAAAATGCTGAAATGTTTGATAGGGGATGCCTTCCCTGACAATGTTAATGAGCCCGAACAGGTCACCTGGTTTGATTTCTTCCAGGGATAAATGTTCCTGTTCGTCCGGTACCGGATATTTTTTCATGGATTAATTTTTTTACAAAGATACGACATTTGTCGTTAAAAAAACAACATTTGTCGCAAAAAGATCAAATCAGGGAAAGTATTTTGCCGGTAGCGCCTT
>JAHYJL010000232.1 GCA_019429045.1 Bacteroidales bacterium | reverse complement strand
GTCACCTCGAAAAAGGCCGACGTGGTGATCAGCAACTGTGTGCTGAACCTGGTGCCCGACAAGGAGATGGCCGTTACGGAGATATGCCGTGTGCTTAAAATAGGCGGCCATTTCTGCATTTCCGATGTGGTGATCAGGGGCGAATTGCCCGATGCCATCCGCAATGCCGCTGAAATGTACGCCGGTTGCGTGGCCGGGGCCTTGGATTACGATGAATACATCAGGCTGATCGAAAAGATGGGGTTCATCAATATTACCCTTCACAAGGAAAAAGAGATCTTCCTGCCGGATGAGGTGCTTAGCCCTTTTTTATCGCCTGATGAGGTAATCGCTTTCAGGAATTCGGGAACCGGCATATACAGCATTACCATTTCAGGGGAAAAGCCTGCAAAGGGTTGCGTTTGCTGCGGGAGTTAGGACGGTAAGACTGTAGGACTGTAGGACTGTAGGACTGTAGGACGGTAGGAAGGTAGGACTGTAGGACGGTAAGACGGTAAGAGTGTTGGAAGGATGAAGAAGTACAAAAAAGTTGCTATTCGCTTGATCCTGCTGTTCGGGCTGATCAGCCTGCTGGGCGATATGGTGTACGAGGGGGCCAGGGGGGTGAACGCACCGTACCTGGAAACGCTCGGGGCCAGCGCCGCCATTGTCGGACTGGTGGTTGGACTTGGAGAGTTGCTGGGATACCTCATCCGGCTGGTGTCGGGTTATTTCTCCGATAAAACCCGTTCTCACTGGTTTTTCACCATTTTCGGTTACAGTTTCCTGATGGCGATCCCGCTGCTGTCGCTCACCGGGATCTGGCAGTTTGCCGCTATCTTCATGGTCCTCGAACGGATCGGCAAGGGAATCCGTAGCCCTGCCAAAGACACCATCCTTTCGCAAGCCACCAAGCAGGTGGGCACCGGCTTCGGCTTCGCTATCGTGGAATTCCTCGACCAGATCGGCGCCACCATCGGCCCACTCATCTTTACCTTCTTCTTCATGAGCATCGGTCCGGGCGATAAATCCGTCGCAGATTACCAGGACGGCTATAACCTCATGTGGTTCCCGTTCGTGGTGCTGATGATGGTGCTTTTCACCGCATTCTTCATGGTGAGAAATCCGGGGGAGCTGGAAAAGGACGTGGTGAAGAAACCCTTGCCGGACAGGATCACACCGACTTTCTGGCTTTATTGCCTCTTTACATTTATCACCACTTTGGGATTTCTGAACTTCGCCATCATTGGCTATCACCTGAAGTCCAATGCCATTGTGTCTGACGCCAAGATACCCCTGTTGTATGCATTAGCCATGGCGGTGGATGCCGTCATCGGCCTGGTGATCGGGAAATGGTACGACCGGATAAAGGTCAGGCTGAACAACGAGCGGGCCGGTTTACTGCTACTCATCATTTTACCGCTTCTGACCGCTCCTCTTCCCCTTTTCACCTTGTCATACCATATAAATTATATCATCATCGGTGTTGTGATCTGGGGAATCGTCATGGGAACGCACGAAACCATCATGAAGGCCGGCATAGCCGACATTACCTCCGTTAAAAAGCGGGGCACCGGGTACGGAATTTTCAGTATGTCTTATGGCATAGCGCTTTTCCTCGGCAGCGCCATGGCGGGCTTTCTGTATGATTTTTCAGTAAATTTGCTGATTATCGTTATGATATTAATACAACTGGCCGCAATACCATTTTTCATCATACTAAAAATGAAAATCAATCAAAATAACTAAGCCCTAAGCCCTACGCTCTAAGCCCAAAGCCCTATGCTCTACGCCCTATGCTATATCAACAACCGGTTCCTGCCCTTCAACGAAGCCAAGCTGCATATCTCCGACCTTGGCCTGCAGCGGGGGTATGGTATTTTCGACTATTTCCTCGAGATGGATGGGAAGGTCCCTTTCCTGGAAGATTACCTCGACCGGTTTTATCGTTCTGGCGTTCTTACAGGACTCGATGTTCCATTGGAAAGGGAGATGCTGAAAGAGAAGATCTTATGGTTGCTTGGTCAAAACGGCTTCCGGAATTCGGGCATCAAGCTGGTGCTGACGGGCGGGTACTCCGAAGATCTCTATACGCCGCCTTCCGACCCGAATTTCATGATCCTGAACCTGCCTGTTACACATCCACCGGGAGAGTTCGGGGAAGGGGTGAAGCTGATACTGCTGGATTACGTCCGGTACATGCCAGAGGTGAAAACAACCTTCTATTTTCCTTCCATTGCCCTTTTCCCCAGGATGAAGGCAGCCGGCGCCATCGAGGTGCTGTATCATCACAGCGGACTGATCTCGGAAACCACTCGGGCCAACATTTTCCTGGTGAAGGAAGGAAGGCTGGTCACGCCGTCGCCGGGTGTTTTGAGAGGAATCACCCGCATGCACGTCCTGAACGTGGCGAAGCAACTGCTGCCGGTCGAAGAAAGGGAAGTCAGGCTGGAAGAACTCTGGGAATGCGACGAAGTTTTCATCACCGGGACCTCCAAGCACCTGATCCCGGTCGTCGAAATCGAGGGAAGACAGATCGGGGATGGCAAGCCGGGGGAATGGACGAAGGTCATTTCGGGAAAATTCGAAGACTTTTACATGCAGGTTATTTCCGAAACACCGGCGGGGTTCTCAGGTTAATGTTTCGTGGTTTTTATCAGCCTGGAGGTGTGGACAGAATGGTCCCCGGTCATTCTCACAAAGTACACCCCTGCCGGGAGATCTTCAATATCTATAATGGTTATTGTTTCCGTAAGCTGAAATTGCCGCAACCGCATTCCGCTAAGATTGAATATCGTAACCAGGTTGGTGGATGATTTATCCGTTATTTCAATAATGATTTGCGCGGATGCCGGGTTTGGATAGATTCTGATTCCATTTTCTTCCTGAAAATCACCCTTAATTCCTACAGTGCATGCTGCTTCTACTTCCTGAACATCATTACAACCCTGATTATTTGAGTAAATACTAAGATTCCCATTCGGATTAAAAATATAATCGCAAACACTTTGAACATTACATACTGATAAATTGGGGTTGCTGGTAATATAAAGATTACTGATAGATCCTGCATCAATTGAATCCAACCCGTGCAATCCTGGCAGGGATTCGTTAGAAAATATCTATTTTTCCAAAATCCCTTTGGATTTGTTAACTCGCTATCAAATATAGCAAATTTTGCATTGTCTCTTTTTGCCTGATCAACAATAAAACATTACGTGGTATTCTGGTTTCATCCTTTTTGGCA
>JAHYJL010000231.1 GCA_019429045.1 Bacteroidales bacterium | reverse complement strand
ATACCCTTTGTAGATTAAAGGGACCACAACCTGGGTTCTGGCATTAATCTTTCTCAGCTCAAATTCCTTCATCAGGCAGATTTCATAGACCGATTCAAGAAGCCCCGGTCCCATAATTTTGTGGACTGCAATACAACAGTCAAGAATTAATCCAGCATTTTTGTTTAATTCAATTGCATTCATTTTTATTTGTTAATTACGGAAATGAATAAAATATACCCGTATTGTTGGTAACTTTTTCCGGGAGAATTTTTATTTATTACCGCAGAGGCGCGGAGACGCAGAGCATTATCGCTAATTATTCCTGGGAAAATAGAATTTATTAATCTCCGCGCCTCCGCGGTAATAAAATGAATCGATAAATTGTCGTAACAATCCTCTGCGCCTCCGCGCCTCCGCGGTTAAAAAAAACCTAATAAACCGAATCCAAATCCAACCTGTACAAAAACTCAAACCCCACCGCCCTGTCATTCACCCGGTAAACCGTCCGCACCCCCAATTCCAGTGGCACGAAAAACCTGAAAAGGTGAAAATCCAGCGTCAGGTCAAGCCCAAAGGATTGGTAATGCTGGTATGGAGACTGGTCAAAGCTAACTATATGATCGTAAAACACCGCCCCTTTTAATCTTTTCATGTAGATCACCGGCCCGAGGCGCCATTCGGGGTAGAAGATGGGAAAGAGATAGTTGATGTTTCCGCTCACGGCCTTATCTGCATAAATGCCCGTATATCCCCTCGGGAAGTTGATCAGGTTGCCGTAGCGGTACAGTTCCACGTGCCGCTGCTGGTACCCGCCGTACAACCGCAAGCCGTGATGGCGAAAAATGCCCGGGAAATAGAGCAGGCCATTGGCGGCGAAAATGGAACTTCCGGTATCGGCTTCAAATGGCGTGAAGCTATAATTGAGCTGCAGCAATTGTCCCCAACGGGGCTGCATGTCGCGGTGGGAGCGGCGCGACTGGGCATACATGAACACGCGGTAATCCAGCGAATGGAACCGGTCTTTCCGGAAGCGCAGCTCTTCCTCCGGGTCCATCCGGAGATATTTGTACGAATAGCCCGCCGACGGCCGGATCCCCATGAACCAGCTTCTGACATTCCGGCTGAGCGGGATCGAAATAATGGTGGCTGCATTTAGTTCATGGTATTTGTAAGGATTTTGGTTACCGGCCGTATCGGTGTGCACCCCTCTTCGCAAGCCATAGTCAGCCGACAGGTCAATCACCGGATACAGTCCTTCGTATGTGTATTTCAATGAATACTTCCCCGCCTCTTCGTTTAGGTCATACGTGTACGCCAGCGTGACAAAGCTGGTGCTCAGCAGGTTCTGCGACATGAGGGTGACCCCCGGGTTGATATTCGTGTTGTCGATTTCAATGCCAACAGGCGCCCAGCTATGGAAATTGAACAGGTTCAGGCCTTTGCGGTATTTTTTAATATTATACATAGTATCGGGCACATCCTCCGATTGGAAAATGAAATTCTCCTGAGCCGTCAGCTGTTCAGCAAGCGGGTAGAAGTGTTTGGTCACAGGATCGGTGATGGTCCAATTCTCAGGGGTGAGCGGGCATTTCACCAGTTGATAGCCGTCGGAGGAATAGTCGGAATAATAGAGCATCCCGTTTTGATGGTCGGCTTTGGCATCGATGGCGCCGAAGCGGGCGGAGGTGACCTGGTAGAGCTTCCGGGTGTTCAAATCGAATGCGAAGATATTTTCGATACCGGTATAGGCCCCGGTGAAGAGGATGTAATGCCGGTAGAATGAAGGCTTTGAGATGTCGGTGTTGGTGAATGGCAACAGGGTTTCCAACCCCGGGGTTTCCAACCCGAACAGCACAAGGCTTTTCCCTTCATGCCTTGCCAGGATCGCTGCGACATGCTTCCCGTCGGGCGACCAGGCCGGGTAGCTCAGAAAATAGTTCTCCGGCGCCGGGAATTTGTGAAGGATGTCTCCGGTTACCGCATCCAGCACAACCAGGTGCGAGAAATTGTCTTCATTGACCTCAACGGCCGCTATCAGATGGCTGTCGGCGCTGAGGGCAGGGGAGAAGTAACGGGTTTTTCGGGTGAGCTGCGTGAGCTTTCCGGATTGCAGGTCATAGGTTTTGATGACCGAGAAACTCCGCTGTTCCCAGCGCAGGTCGCGGTCGATCTCGGCCCAGCAGATCATCGTGCCCGCCCCCGAAAGCCCCTCATCTGTCATACTACCGGGCGTCAGCAGGATTTTTTCCCTTCCGTTGCTAGCGATTGTCACTATCCGCGTAATGTCATCAATGGATGTCCTCCGGGCAATGACTGTCCCGTCTTCCAGGACCACCGGCCGGGAATAATTCGTGTAGAATTTCCTTCTTAATTCTTTTAATGGCTGATAATCAGTAAGTAAGAGTTTACTATTTTGCTGCTTCCAGTCTTCCCGCAGCACTCCGGTGATCTTATCATACAGCCTCGATTTGCCAAAGCCGGTTTCTTTGTACAATGTATTGGAGAAAGGCACCAGCATCAATGGGATATTGCCGGTTTTGCGGATAACGCGGTCCCAGGTTTCCGGGCCGTACTGAACCCTCGTATGCCCTACGAGCAAGTAACCCAGTTCATAATGGTTGGGGATGAAGTTTTTGTACGAGCCATTCACCGCCTTGTCGTATGCATAGATCCCTTTTTCCAGGAACTGCGCCCGCAGTTTCATCTCAAAAGAGGGGACCTTGCCGCGTCCCGACCGGCCGAGAGCCGTTTCCATGACCACCGCGTCCCCTTCGATGAACCAGAACGGCATGAAAAGGCCTATTACCGCCGGCACTGCCTGCTGGCCAAAAATAATGGAGAGCGCCCGGGTAAGCCCCCTGTTTACGGCGGTATATTGCACGGCGTGGCGGTATTCGTGCAGGATCAGCTGGTCGATCCACGACTGGGCGTAATTGTCCTGCGGCGGAGTGGTGATCATCTCGATTCTTTTGGGCGCGTAAGGAGCGAACGCGTTGGAGACTACCGTTCGGTTGTGCAGGATCACCGGCCATCTGCGCGGTTTGACACCGAGGTAGGCCGCTACTGGACTGTGAATATATTCATAGGCGTTGGCGATGTAAAGCGCCTGGGAATCGAGCGTATTGGGATAGATGATGCGGAAGTTTTCCGTGCGGATCTGGTTCCAGCGCACCGATGCGGGGTCGGCGCCTAATGTGAAGTACTGGGCTTGTAGCAGTTCAAAGTTCAAAGTGCAAAGTGCAAAGAG
>JAHYJL010000230.1 GCA_019429045.1 Bacteroidales bacterium | reverse complement strand
TTTACTTGCATTTTTTAACTTGTTCATCGAAATAACCTCCTTAATTTATTGTCCGTTAAATCCGTCTCCCCAATTCCGTACCGCCGGCTATGGCACTGAGTGCATTACCAATTTTTTTAACATCGCCAACTACTTCAAATTTGATCCCCGTATCCTTCATTTGATCCACCAGAACCTTTCGAGGACGGACACCCACCGCCATAACAACATTATCGTACCCGGACAGCTCAATGATTTTTCCATTCTGATTCAGTCTGACGCCATCCTCAAGAATCTCCAGCACGGTTGCGTCAGAGTAAATATTTACCTTTTCCTCTTCCAAGCGCTGGAAAAGGAAGTATTTTACCCTTTCTAATAAATCCCGCCCAACTTCATCCAGAATTTCCACTATGGCCACCCGTTTACGTTGCACTGCCAGGAAATCAGCCGTTTCACAACCAACGCTCCCTCCTCCTATTACCAAAACATTCCTGCCGGTCTGAACCTTTCCCAACAGCAGATCCCATGCATTAAGCACCTTCTTTCTATCTGCGCCGGGGATCGGTGGCAAAACAGGCTCGGCGCCGGTCGCCACAACAACCACATCCGGAGCAATTTCCCTAATCGTTTTTACAGTCGCTTCCGTATTCATCCTGAGCTCCACCCCGACCTTATGGAGCTGATTTATTAAATACTTGACATAATGTGCAATCCCCTGCTTGTGGGGCGGCATGGCCGCTATGATTAATTGTCCTCCAAGTTTATCGGTTTGCTCGCAGAGTACCACCTTGTGCCCTTTCAAAGCAGCGACCCGGGCCGTCTCCATACCGCCGGGACCACCTCCGACCACAAGGACTCTTTTAGATGTTTTGGCTGGTTGAATCTTCATTTCCATCTCTCTGCCCACCTCGGGGTTGACGGTGCAGGTTATACATTCGTCACGCAAGAGACTACCAATGCACCCCTGAAGGCAGGCAATACAAGGTCTTATGTCCTCCAAATCTCCGGCCGCAATCTTATTGGGCAGATCCGGATCGGCAATGGACGCACGTCCCATTCCGATCATGTCGGCACGCCCCTGTGCCAAGATAGCCTCAGCAAATAGAGGATCGTGAATCCTTCCGGTCGTGATTACCGGTATGGAAACGATCTTCTTGATTTTTTCCGCGTACTCGACATTCAAAGCCAAGGGCGCATAATAGGGAGGAACAATATAAGCCTGCGTAGCCGTAGTAGCGGTTGTCACGTGTAGACCATCATACCCGGCTTCCTCCAGTAATTGGGCCACAACCATGGATTCCTCCATCGTGCGCCCCTCTGAAATCCGTTCATCTCCGGCAAACCGGATGATCACTGGGAAATCTTTGCCGGCATACCGTCGGATATTTCTTATGATATCTATAGGGAAACACATACGACCCAAAAGATCCCCTCCATAACGATCTGTCCTTCGATTAGTGTAAGAAGACATGAACTGGGCCACCAAGTAGCCATGAGATCCATGGATCTCCACACCGTCAAAACCCGATTCACGACTCCGACGAGCGGCCTGCCCAAAGTCTTCTATAATTTCCTCAATCTCCCAGAGAGTCAGTTCGCGTGGCAAGGTCTTTTTTAACGGATGCAAAAAAGCGGATGGGGCCACCGGCTGAACACCAGTAATTGATTCCGATGTCTGGGAACCCGCATGATAGATCTGAATAAAAACCTTCCCACCTACACCATGAATCGCACTGGTCAGTTTCGTGCAATTTTTAATAAACCGGTCATCCCAGAGGCCTCCTACGGCATGAAATCCCTTTCCCCACGGGTGAACAGCAAAGTCTTCCACAATATTCAATCCGAATCCTCCCCGCGCGCGGGTGACATGATAATTTATAAGACGCTCACTGACAGTGTTATCGGGGTTGCAGAAATTCGTTACCATTGCAGGTACAATCAAACGATTGCGGATCTCAACCGAATTGATTCGGATTGGTCGGAAAAGAAAGGGGAAATTCACTCGTTTACCTCCCTTTGAATTGAGCGGGGCGCTTATCCAGGAAAGCCTGGATGCCCTCGGACCGATCTTCGGTAGAGAAGCAGAGCGCTTCCGCCATGACTTCATAGGCCAGGCCCGCCTTCAGAGAAGTCTGGGCAGCCTGGTTGATGGCCTCCTTGCAGACTCGAATGGCTATAGGGGAAAGAGAGCAGATCTTCTCCGCGATCGCCAAGCCTTCTGAATCTAAATCTTTCAGGGGAACGGTTCGATTGACCAGGCCGATTCGCTCGGCTTCCCGGGCGTCGATGACTTTCCCCGTGAACATGAGTTCTTTGGCCAGACCAGCCCCTATAAGCCGCGGTAGCTTCTGAGTGGCACCTCCCCCGGGGATGAATCCCAACAGGATTTCCGTCATTCCAAACTTAGCATTTTCCGAGGCCAGGCGGATATCACAGGCAAGAGCAAGTTCGCATCCGCCTCCGAAAGCAAAACCATTGACCAGAGCTATAGTGGGAATGGGGAAATTTTCGATATCATTGTATAGTTTCTGTCCCAAGTTGTTCATATATTCGAACATTCCCATCGGGGAGAACTTTTTCAAGACGTTTACATCCGCACCAGCAACAAACGATTTGTCTCCCGATCCCCGGAAGATAAGTACAAAAATGTTTTTGTCCTTTCGGATTTGTTCCAAGACGTCGCGTATTTCTTCACGGGTTTCCACGTTTAGAGCGTTTCGTTTATCCAGCCTGTTGATTATAATTCTTGCAATTCCTTTATCTTTTTCGAATATAATATTCTGAAAAGCCATATTTTCTCCTCATATTATCCTTTCTAAATTTCGTTGTTTCTTTACAAAAGCATCTTAATTATCCTTACGCTTCCAGCCGGCTTCACATCTGCCTGGCAATTTTCCCAATACTCTGCGAGCCACATTACATTGTCCACGGATAATTAACGCTGATCGCGAAAATTGTTTATTGCCCAGGGATTTTCCACAATCGACTTTTCGCAATTTTCACTTCTTCCCTCGTATACCTAATTTCCCGAAAAATTATACCTATGCCCTGCCAGGGAGTTGGATATCCAAGGCTTTGAGAATATCCCGTTGCGCTTTGGTCACCTCTGTGAGGATATGACCGTACTTCCCAGAATATTTAACCTTGGTCAACGTCTTCATTTCCTGCAGCAGTTCGCGCACCGTGTATTTCTCGATGAGTTTCGATGAGCGCATCTCCTTGCGTATCGCGCTGATGAGAATTAAAGCTATGAACTGCACGAAAAGCCTTCCGTCTACGGTCGCCGACG
>JAHYJL010000023.1 GCA_019429045.1 Bacteroidales bacterium | reverse complement strand
GCATGAAAGTTTTACGGAACTGGCGTTCCAGGATGCCGTAAGTGTATTTTGCCTTTTGTTTTTCCTGGAGCTGCATGCCATATTCCGATTCCTTCCTTCTGCGGCGTGATGCGCCATGCATGCCGGGAGGATATGGTTTTTTATCCAATGAGCGGTCGGGTCCGAAGATCGGTTCCCTGAACTTCCTTGCGATTTTAGATCTGGGGCCTCTGTATCTAGCCATAATATCTGAATGATTTAATTAATGATCCTCTGTTATACTCTTCTACGTTTAGGCGGGCGGCAACCGTTGTGCGGCAGCGGGGTAACGTCCTGTATTTCAGTCACCTCAATACCGGCAGTGTGGATTGTCCGGATCGCCGATTCACGGCCTGCACCCGGTCCTTTCACAAATACCTTCACTTTACGGAGGCCGAGGTCAAAGGCTACTTTGGAGCACTCTTCCGCTGCCATCTGGGCGGCATAAGGGGTGTTCTTCTTGGAACCCTTGAATCCCATCTTGCCTGCCGATGCCCAGGAAATAACCTGTCCGGTGCTGTTGGTCAGGGTGATGATAATATTGTTGAAAGAAGCGTGCACGTATGCCCTTCCCACAGGGTCAACCTTAACGATCCTTTTCTTTGCTGATCTTGTTGATTTAGCCATTTTTGTGCGAAATTAATTTTAACCTTTAGGTGCTTTTTTCTTGTTTGCCACTGTCTTTTTCTTCCCTTTGCGGGTACGGGCATTGTTCTTGGTGCTTTGTCCCCGCGTAGGAAGACCGATACGATGACGGATGCCCCGATAAGTGCCGATATCCATCAATCGCTTGATATTCATCTGCACCTCCGAGCGCATGGCGCCTTCGACCTTGTAATCGTTGTTGATGATGGTCCGGATCTGATTCTGGTCCTCATCGGTCCAGTCCTGGACCTTCTTGTCCCAGCTCACGCCGGCTTTTTCCAGGATCTTCCTGGCGCTGCTGCGCCCGATGCCATAGATATAGGTCAGGCTGACCTCGCCGCGCTTGTTCTTGGGAATATCGATTCCAGCTATTCTAGCCATATCTTTATAATTTTAATTGATTATCCTTGCCTTTGTTTGAACTTAGGGTTCTTTTTATTGATGATGTAAATTCTCCCCTTCCGTCTGACAATCTTGCAGTCGGCCGATCTTTTCTTTACTGATGCTCTGACTTTCATGACAGTCTGTTGTTATTATTTATACCTGTAGGTTATTCTTCCTTTTGTCAAATCATACGGTGACATTTCCAGTTTCACCTTGTCACCGGGTAATATTTTTATGTAGTGCATTCTCATTTTTCCGGAAATATGGGCCGTAATAATGTGTCCGTTTTCCAGCTCAACACGGAACATGGCATTGCCCAACGATTCAATGACCGTTCCATCCTGTTCTATTGCAGCTTGTTTAGCCATTTATTTCAGATTAGTTCAATTCCGCGTTTAACAAGTTCTTCTTCTATATACCGGAAAGATGACAGGATTTCGGCTTTGCCGTGCCTGACCGCAACAGTATGTTCATAATGTGCGGAGGGCTTACTGTCGGCTGTCCGTATCGTCCAACCGTCACTTTCCTGTACGACATTTTTAACGCCGAGGTTAATCATCGGTTCGATGGCCAGCACCATTCCAACCTGCAGTTTCGCGCCGGTTCCCCTTTTTCCGTAATTGGGGATTTCCGGTTTTTCGTGCAGGAAACGTCCCACGCCATGCCCGACAAGGTCCCTGACCACTCCGTAGCCATATTCCTCTACATAGTGCTGGATGGTGTATCCAATATCACCGACCCGTTTGCCGTCTGCTGCCGATTCGATCCCCAGATATAACGCTTCTTTGGTGCGTTTCATCAGGTCCAGGGTCTCCGCTTTCACCTCTCCCACCGGAAAGGTATAGGCTGAATCGCCGTAAAAGCCATTTTTCAGCACCCCGCAGTCGACCGACACAATATCGCCTTCCTCCAGCAACCGTTCACCGGGAAATCCGTGGACAACCTGCTCGTTGACTGAAATGCAAAGCGTGAAAGGGAAACCGTTGTATCCCTTAAAGCCCGGCACTGATCCGTTATCACGGATAAATGTTTCGGCCAGTTCATCGAGCGCGATGGTCTTAATTCCCGGGCCTATCACCCTGGCTACCTCGGCCAATGTCTTTCCAACAAGTAAAGAACTTTCCCTGATCAGTTCTATTTCCTCTTCCGTCTTGAAATAGATCATCACTACATATTGAACGATGAGCGTCCCTTTATTCTGCCGGTCTTGGTCAGACCGTCATAATGACGCATCAGCAAATGACTTTCAATTTGCTGCAGTGTATCCAGCACCACCCCGACCATAATGAGCAGGGATGTTCCGCCGAAAAACTGGGCAAATTGTGAATTAACGCCGATATTGATCACCAGTGCGGGCATGATGGCCACAAAGCCCAGGAAAATCGATCCCGGGAGGGTGATCCTCGACATGACATTATCAATAAATTCCGCTGTTTTCTTCCCCGGCTTTACCCCGGGGATGAACCCGCCGTTTTTCTTCATATCCTCCGCCATTTGATTGGGGTTTACTGTGATGGCGGTATAGAAATAAGTAAACATGATGATCAGGATGAAGTACACCAAGTTATACCAGAAGCCATAAGGGTTGGAGAAAGCGGCGGCAAAAGACGACATGGTTTCGGTGTTGGCAAAACCGGCAATGGTGATCGGCAGGAACATGATCGCCTGAGCGAAAATGATGGGCATAACGCCGGCAGCATTGACCTTCAGTGGAATATACTGACGTACGCCGCCGTATTGCTTATTGCCGATGACCCGTTTGGCATATTGGACGGGTATCCTTCGCGTACCCTGCACCAGGAGTATGGTAGCCAGGATGATAAACACCAGGATGACCAGTTCGATCACGAAGTAAACCAGTCCTCCACCCTGCTCTTCCATCTTGGAGATGAATTCCGCGGCCAATGCAAAGGGCAGGCGGGCGATGATCCCGATCATAATGATCAGCGAGATACCGTTCCCGATCCCTTTTTCGGTGATCCTTTCACCGAGCCACATGACGAACATGGTACCTGTGATCAGGATGACAATGGAGGAGAACCAGAAGAAAGTCGAGGGTGAAATAGCATTCGGGTCAAATGGTGCGATGGCTTCCGGCGGCAGATTGGCAATGATGACTCCGCGAATATAAGCAGGAGCCTGGAAAGCCGTGATAATAACGGTGAGATATCGTGTGATCTGGTTGATCCTTTTCCGGCCGCTTTCGCCTTCCCGCTGCAGTTTCTGGAAGTACGGGATGGCCATACCCAGCAGCTGGATGACGATCGATGCCGAGATGTAGGGCATGATCCCCAATGCAAAGATGGAAGCATTGGAAAAAGCACCCCCGGTGAACATGCTGAGCAAACCGAGCAGTCCTGTTGAGGTCTGGCTTTGCAGTTGCGCCAGCATATTCGGGTCAACCCCTGGCAGCACTATGTATGAACCAAGTCGATATATAAGGATGATCCCCAGGGTATAAACGATTCGTTTCCGGAGATCTTCGATCTTATATATGTTCCGTATGGTATCGATTAATCTTTTCATCCGCGCGTTAAATTATTGATGCAACACCACCTTGAGCTTCAATGGCCGATTTGGCTTTGTCCGAGAATGCATTGGCTTTAACTTCCAGTTTCATAGTCAATTCACCACGGCCAAGCACTTTGACCAGGTCATTTTTACCGACGAGGCCATTGGTAAAGAGGGTTTCGATGTCAATGACCGTCAGGTTTTTAAGTTCCGCCAGTTTTTGGAGGGTATCGATATTGATCCCACGGTATTCCACCCGGTTCCTGTTCTTGAAGCCCCATTTCGGGACCCTGCGGTGCAGGGGCATCTGGCCGCCCTCAAAGCCGATCTTCCGGCTATATCCTGACCGGGACTGTGCGCCCTTGTGGCCACGTGTTGAAGTACCGCCTTTACCGGACCCCTGTCCGCGTCCGATCCTTTTCCTTGTCTTTGTCGACCCTTTAGCCGGTTTAAGATTACTTAAATCCATTGTTGAATTTCTTATCGTTGTTAAATTTCTTCTACTTTCACCAGGTGTTCCACCTTTCTGCACATACCCAGGATCTGCGGGGTGGCATCCTGTTCCACGCTGTGGCGAATCCTTTTCAGTCCCAGGGCCTCCAGGGTACGTTTCTGGCGTTCGGTTTTACCGATACCGCTTTTGATCTGAGTGATTCTTATCTTTTTCATATCGCTAATCCTCAATCCATTAACCGTTAAAAACTTTGTTCAGGTCAATGCCGCGCAACTGGGCGATGGTATTGGCATCGCGCATTTGTGACAGGGCGTTGATGGTGGCTTTGACAACGCTATGGGGGTTGGAGGAGCCTTTGGATTTGGCCAGCACATCCTTTATCCCGACGCTTTCAAAGACGGCACGCATAGCGCCTCCGGCGATCACACCCGTACCGGGAGCTGCCGGTTTGATAAACACCTCAGCACCGCTGTAGCGGCCGGTTTGTTCATGCGGCACAGTCCCTTGCTGCACAGGAACCTTTATCAGGTTTTTCTTGGCATCGTCAATTCCTTTGGAAATAGCGGCGGTAACCTCCTTGGCTTTCCCCAGGCCATGCCCGACCACACCATTTTCGTTTCCCACCACAACAATGGCTGAAAAACTGAAGGTACGGCCACCTTTCGTCACTTTCGTCACACGCTGGATAGCCACCAGGCGGTCTTTGAATTCGATCTCGCTCGACTTAACTCTTTTTACGTTTGCGTTTGCCATATTCTTTTAAAATTTTAAACCTCCTTCACGGGCTGCTTCAGCCAATGCCTTTACTCTGCCATGGTACAGGTAGCCGCCACGATCGAAAACGACCGTGTTGTGACCTTGCTCCTTCGCCCTTTCGGCGATCAGCTGACCTACCATTTTTGCTTTTTCTGTCTTGGTGCCTTTTTTCTCCAGGATGCCCTTTTCTCCCGATGATGCAGCGGCCAGGGTCTGCCCTGCCTGGTCATCGATCAGCTGAGCATAGATTTGCTTGTTGCTCCTGAATACGCTAAGCCGGGGCCTTTCAGGTGTCCCGTTGACGACCTTCCGGATCCTCAGCTTGATCCTGAGGCGGCGGTAATCCTTTTTATTGTTTTTTCTTGCAGTTCTTAAGTCCATGTTGAACCTCCGGATAATTTATTAACGATTATTTCTCTGCTGCGGCCTTTCCGGCTTTCGTCCTGATCACCTCACCGGCAAAGCGGATCCCCTTACCCTTGTATGGTTCCGGTTTACGGAGGGACCTGATTTTTGCTGCCACCTGACCGATAAGCTGTTTATCGATCGAGGTCAGCGTGATGGTCGGGTTTTTACCACGTTCCGTCAATGTTTCCACTTTGATTTCAGGGGGAAGTTCAAAGGCGATATAGTGGGAAAATCCCAGTGTAAGTTCCAGCATCTGCCCTGTGGCCTGGGCCTTGTATCCAACGCCAACCAGTTCCTGGACAGTTTTGAATCCCTCTGAAACCCCTTTCACCATATTGGCCAGCAGCGAACGGTATAGACCGTGCATGGAGCGATGATTCCTTTCATCACTGGGCCTTGAAACCTGAATGTGCCCGTCGGTAATCTCCACTTTGATGTCCGGGTGAACCTTCTGCACCAGTTCTCCCAGGGGTCCTTTTACTGTAACGGTGTTATCGTCAGCAATTGAAACCTGGACGCCTGCCGGAAGGTTTATCGGTTGTTTTCCTATTCTTGACATTTTTTCTGAGTTTTAACTAACAGTACAAATAACTTCTCCTCCTATGCTGAGATGTCGGGCTTCCTTATCGGTCATCACCCCCTGTGATGTTGAAATGATGGCGATACCCATTCCGTTCAACACCCTCGGCAGTTTTGTCGAGTGGGTATATTTCCTGAGGCCCGGTTTGCTGATACGGCTCAGGTTGTTGATCGCGGGCTGCTTGGTCACCGGATGATATTTAAGCGCTATTTTGATAACGGCTGGTTTTTTCTCTTCATCAATCTTATAGTTAAGGATATAACCTTTATCCAGGAGTATCCTGGTGATCTCCTTTTTCAGATTGGAAGCAGGGATTTCCACGATCCTGTGGCTAGCCATCACGGCATTTCGGATGCGGGTCAAATAATCTGCAATCGGGTCTGTCATTGATCTTTCTGTTTAAAAATTACCAACTCGCTTTTCTTACGCCCGGGATAAGGCCCTGGTTGGCCATTTCCCTGAAATTAATCCTGGATATTCCGAACTGGCGGATATATCCTTTGGGCCGGCCGGTCAGTTTGCAACGGTTGTGCAGGCGGATGGGGGAAGCATCCCTGGGGAGCTTCTGTAAGCCCACGTAATCGCCGGCTGCTTTCAGGGCGGCACGCTTTGCCGCGTACCTGTCAACCATCTTCTGGCGCTTGACCTCTCTGGCCTTCATTGATTCTTTTGCCATATCTTGAATGTTATATATTTACTTTTTAAACGGCATTCCAAATTCCCTGAGCAACGCATGGGCCTCCTTGTCGGTGCGTGCAGTCGTCACCAGGGTGATATCCATACCATTGATCTTACTAACTTTATCCAGGTCAATTTCGGTGAAGATGATCTGCTCAGAAACACCGAAGGTATAATTGCCCCGGCCATCAAATCCTTTGTCGCTGATCCCCCGGAAGTCACGCACACGGGGAATGGCAACGGAAATCAGCCTGTCGAGGAACTCATACATCATATCCCCGCGCAAGGTAACCCTGACGCCGACGGGCATGTTGCGGCGCAACTTGAAGTTGGAGATGTCCTTCTTTGATTTGGTGGCAACGGCCCGCTGACCGGTGATCAGTGACATCTCTTCAATGCCGGTGTCGATCAGTTTCTTGTCGGCTATCGCGTCACCCAATCCCTGGTTGACAGCGATTTTCTTGAGTTTCGGAACCTGCATCAGGTTCTTGTAATTGAATTCCTTCATCAATGCAGGGACGATTTCCTCCTGGTATTTCTGTTTGAGTCGTGCTGTGTATTTCATTACTTTATGACCTCCCCTGTCTTTTTGGAATAACGTACAGCTTTATTGGTCTTTTCATCGGTTTTCCGCCCAACGCGTGTCGGTTTACCGCTGCCGTCGATCACCTTCAGGTTTGACGCATGGATCGGGGCTTCTTTTTCAATGATGCCACCCTTGGGGTTTTTGCTGGTCGGGCGGGAATGCCTGGAGACCATGTTCACCCCTTCCACCAGGACCTTTTCCTTATCGGTATCCACTTTGAGGACCCTGCCCTGCTGACCTTTCGAGTCTCCGGCAATGACCATTACCGTGTCGCCTTTTCTTATAAACAATTTCTTTTTCATGTCCTTCTTAATATTATAGTACTTCAGGGGCCAATGAAACAATCTTCATATATTGTTTGTCCCTCAATTCCCTGGCAACCGGTCCGAAAATACGGGTACCGATCATTTCACCGGTAGTGTTCAGCAGTACGCAGGCATTGTCGTCGAAACGGATGTATGATCCATCGTTCCGGCGCATCTCCTTTTTGGTGCGCACCACAACGGCCTTGATTACCGTGCCCTTTTTGATAGTACCGGAGGGCAGTGCATTTTTCACGGTTACGACAATCTTATCGCCGATCCTGGCGTACCTCCTGGCAGTACCGCCCAGCACCCGGATGCAAAGGACCTCCTTTGCCCCGCTGTTATCTGCAACCGTTAGTCTTGATTCTTGCTGTATCATGGTTACTTAGCCTTTTCAATGATTTCTACTAATCTCCAACACTTGTTTTTACTAAGCGGGCGGGTTTCCATAATTTTGACCGTATCGCCGATGCCACATTCATTCTGTTCGTCATGGGCGACCAGTTTGGTCGATTTACGGACAAATTTCCCGTATTTGGGGTGTTTCACCTTGCGCTCGATCCGGACCACGATGGCTTTTTCCATCTTGTTGCTGACGACCAGGCCAACCCGTTCTTTTCTTAATTTTCTTTCCATAGGAGCTTTACTTATTTTTTCCGGCTTCAATTTCCCTTCTTCTGAGTTCGGTAAGCAGGCGAGCCACCGTACTTTTGTATTCTTTCATTTTATGAGGATTATCCAGGGGGGAAACGGCGTGGGCCAGTTTCATCCTGGTGAGCTGCTTTTTCTCTTCATCCAGCCGCTCTTTCAGTTCCTCAAGGGTCATTTCAACGATTACTTGCTGTTTCATTGCTTATTATGTTAACTCTTCAACATAGTCTCTTCTGACGATAAACTTTGTATTAACCGGGAGTTTCTGTGCAGCCAGCCGGAGGGCCTCTTTGGCCAGTTCCATGGGAACGCCTTCCACTTCAAACATGATTCTTCCCGGTTTTACGGTAGCCACGAAATATTCGGGGGCACCTTTACCTTTTCCCATACGCACCTCAGCCGGTTTCTTGGTGATAGGCTTATCGGGGAATATGCGGATCCAGATTTTCCCTTCACGTTTCATATGGCGGGTAACTGCCTGACGGGCAGCTTCAATTTGCCGGCCGGTGATCCAGCTTGTCCCCAATGATTTGATACCAAAGGAACCGAATGCCAGCTGATCGCCACGATAGGAGTTTCCCCGCGGGATCATTTTCTGCTGCTTCCTGTATTTTGTCTTTTTAGGCTGTAACATGATCTTAAAGATTTCAGTTTAGTATTGGATTACGCCAATTTATCTTCTTCTCCTGGGTCCTTTCCGCGGCGCTTGTTTTTTCGCAGTTTCGCCTGCCATGGGCACCAGTTCCGGCTTTCCGTAAATCTCTCCCTTGCAGATCCAAACCTTTATGCCGATCCTGCCGTAAGTGGTATGCGCTTCGGCCCGGGCATAATCGATATCGGCTCTGAGGGTGTGCAAAGGGGTCCTACCCTCTTTATAAAGCTCATTACGGGCCATTTCAGCGCCAGCCAGGCGGCCTGCAATCTGCACCTTGATCCCTTCGGCTCCCATCCGGATCGTTGACGAGATGGCGGTTTTTATCGCCCGCCTGTAAGAAATTCTGCCTTCGATCTGCTTGGCGATAGCGCCGGCAACGATCACGGCATCCAGTTCAGGCCGCTTGATCTCTGATATATTGATCTGGATCTCCTTTTTGGTCAGCTTTTTCAATTCCTCTTTCAGCTTATCCACTTCCTGGCCGCCTTTGCCGATGATGATCCCCGGCCGGGCAGTGAAAATAGTCACAGTGACCAGCTTCAGTGTCCTTTCGATCACGATCTTGGAAATCCCGGCTTTTGACAAACGGGCATTGAGGTAATTCCGGATCTGCTGATCTTCCACCAGTTTAAGGCTGAAATCTTTTCCGCCATACCAGCTGGAGTCCCAACCGCGGATGATGCCCAGCCTGAGGCCTATTGGATTTGTCTTTTGTCCCATTCAGTATAATAATTATGTTTTCGATTAACTTTCAATACTTTGTACACGACTTCCCAGTGTCAGGGTAACGTGGTTGGATCTCTTACGGATGCGAAATGCCCGTCCTTGCGGGGCTGGCCTTACCCTTTTCAATACCCGGCCACCGTCGACCATGACCGTTTCGATAAACAGGTTGCTGTCTTCAAGCCGTACGCCTTCATTTTTAGCCTGCCAGTTGGCAATGGCTGAGAGGAGAAGCTTCCTCATGCGGCCCGCTGCCTGCTGTGGAGAATGCTCCAGGACATGCAGCGCGATTTCCACGTTTTCCCCCCTGATCATATCAGCTACCAGCCGCATCTTTCTCGGAGAGGTCGGGCAATTGTTCAATTTCGCGATATAAAGGCTCTTGCGGGCCTCCTTGGTCTTTTCTGATCTCAGTCGTTTACGTGCTCCCATGGCATTATTCTTTACCGTTTACCTTTATCTTTCTGTCCGGCATGACCCCTGAAAATACGGGTCGGCGCGAATTCGCCCAGCTTATGGCCCACCATGTTCTCGGTGATATAAACCGGGATGAATTTATTTCCATTATGAACAGCTATGGTCAATCCGACAAAATCGGGAGAAATCATCGATGCGCGTGACCATGTCTTGATCACGCTTTTCTTTTTGTTCTCCACCGCGTCAACAACCTTCTTTTCGAGTTTGTAGTGGATATAAGGACCTTTCTTTAATGAACGAGCCATTCCTTTATAGTTTTATAATGATTGCTATTTCTTTCTTCTTTCGATGATATACTTGTTGGAAGCCTTGGTACGCGAGCGGGTTTTCTGTCCTTTTGCATACTTGCCTTTCCTGGAGCGTGGGTGTCCGCCGGAGGCCTTGCCTTCGCCGCCGCCCATCGGGTGGTCAACGGGGTTCATGGCCACACCGCGTGTCCTGGGACGGCGTCCCAGCCAGCGTTTCCTGCCTGCTTTGCCATGGCTTTCCAGGCTGTGATCGGTATTGGAAACCATGCCGATGGTCACCTTGCAACTCTGCAGGATCATCCTTGTCTCACCTGAAGGCAGCTTGATGATGGCATACTTTCCGTCACGCGACAAAAACTGGGCATAACTGCCGGCGCTGCGGGCCATTTTGGCGCCTTCGCCGGGGCGCAGTTCAATATTGTGAATGATCGTACCAAAAGGCACTTCACTCAGGTAAAGGGTATTGCCGATTTCCGGCGAGGCTCCCTTGCCCGATTGAACCTGCTGGCCGACCTTCAGCCCGTGCGGAGCGATAATATAACGTTTCTCCCCGTCGACATAATTCAGCAGTGCGATACGGGCCGTGCGATTTGGATCATATTCGATCGATTTGACCGTGGCTACGATCCCCTCTTTATCACGCTTCCAATCAATCACGCGGTAGCGCTGTTTATGGCCCCCGCCGATGTATCGCATGGTTCTTCTGCCCTGGTTGTTCCGGCCCCCGGATCCCTTGATGGGCTCCAGCAGGGACTTTTCCGGTGTTCCCGTTGTGATGTCGTCAAACGCGCTGATAATCTTGAAGCGCTGACCCGGAGTTGTCGGTTTATACTTTTTTAAAGCCATTTATCTAGATATTGCTGTAAAAATCAATTGTTTCACCTTTAGCTAACGTGACAATCGCCTTTTTAAAGGCAGCTGTTCTTCCAAGGATAATACCGGAACGTGTACCGCGGGACTTAATCTTTCCGTCGTAGTTCATGGTATTGACTTCCTTGACCTGGACCCCGTAGAGTTCTTCCACAGCTTTTTTGATCTGTAGCTTGTTTGCCTTCTTTTGCACGAAAAAGCCATACCGTCCCAGTTTTGCACCGGTATCGGTCATCTTTTCCGAAATGATCGGCTTCAGAATGATATCCATGTCCTTCAGCTTATATAATTATTTACCTAAAATTTCTTCAATGATCGGCACTGAACTTTCGGCGATCAGCAGGTTATTGGCGTTGAGAATGTCATATGTGTTCAGCATCTCAGCGCGCATGACCTTTGCTGTTCTGACATTTCTTGATGACAGCACCAGGTTGTTATCGGTACCGGGCATCACCAGCAAAGTTTTTTTATCCGAAAGGTTGAAGTTTGACAGCAGGGACGTAAAATTCCTGGTTTTGGCTTCTTCGAAGCTGAAATCCTCCAGGATGGTGATGCTGTTCTCTTTTGCCTTATAAGCGAGGGCGGACTTCCGGGCAAGTTTTCTCAGCTTCTTGTTGAGTTTGAATTCATAATCCCTGGGGCGAGGTCCAAAGACACGGCCGCCACCACGGAACAACGGTGAGTTGATGTCGCCGGCACGGGCTGTGCCGGTACCTTTCTGCCGCTTGATCTTACGGGTACTGCCGGAAACTTCCCATCGTTCCTTGGCTTTGTGCGTCCCCTGGCGCTTGTTGGCCATGACCAGTTTTACATCAAGCCAGATGGCATGATCATTCGGTGTAATGCCGAAGATGTCGTCGTTCAGCGTGACCTTTTTCGCGGTCTTGTCGCCATTTATGTTATAAACTTCTAGCTCCATCTTTCAATAATTACATATGAACCATTAGCTCCCGGAACAGCCCCTTTCACAATGATGAGGTTTTTTTCCGGAATAATTTTCAATACCTGCAGGTTGATCATCTTAACCCTTTCATTACCGGTCTGTCCGGCCATCCGCATCCCCTTTGTCACACGGGAGGGATATGATGACGCGCCGATCGATCCGGGTGCCCGCAACCGGTTATGCTGACCATGGGTGGAATCGCCGACGCCACTGAAATTATGCCTGGTGATCACTCCCTGGAATCCTTTGCCTTTACTGGTACCAACCACGTCAACGTATTCGCCTTCAATGAAAACATTCACCTGCAGCACATCGCCGAATTTCTTCTGGTGACCAGCTTCAAACCTGGTAAACTCCCTGAGAATCCGTTTGGGGCTGGCGCCTGCTTTGGCAAAATGCCCCTTCATCGGCTTGTTGACGTGCTTATCCTTTGCATCATCAAAAGCCAGCTGGATGGCATCGTATCCGTCGGTTTCCCTGGTGCGTATCTGCGTGACCACACATGGTCCAGCCTGTATGACCGTACACGGGATACTTTTCCCGTTGTCGTCATAAATGCTGGTCATTCCTATTTTCTTTCCAATTAATCCTGACATGTCAATTGTATATTAATACGTTCAGCGTTTATCCTGGCCTCAGACCTTGATTTCGACTTCAACACCGCTGGGCAGTTCCAGTTTCATCAGTGCATCGATGGTTTTGGAAGTTGTGCTGTAAATGTCGAGTAGTCGTTTGAAGGTTGACAGCTCAAATTGCTCTCTTGATTTCTTGTTCACAAAAGTCGAGCGGTTCACCGTGAAAATCTTCTTATCGGTAGGCAGGGGGATAGGCCCGCTGACGACCGCTCCCGTCATCTTGACGGTTTTGACGATTTTCTCGGCAGATTTGTCGACCAGGTTATGATCGTAAGATTTCAGTTTAATGCGAATCTTCTGGCTCACGTGATTGCGATTTTAATTTTTAATGACGTAACCTTTTATTTTAAATAAGATATTTTCCACGAGTTCTTTCGGAATTTCCTGATAATGTGAAAATTCCATGTTTGCCGATGCTCTTCCCGAGGTGATTGTCCTCAGCGAAGTGACATATCCAAAAAGCTCAGCAAGGGGTGCGTGCGCATAGACAAGCTGGAACCCAAGCTGTGCCGAAACATCTTCGATCCGTCCTCTTCTTTTATTGACATCGCTGGCGACATCTCCGACATATTCTTCCGGGGTAGTGATCACCAGTTTCATGATGGGTTCAAGTAAAGTGGTCTCGGCCAGGCGGCTCGCATTTCTGAAAGCCTGGGCAGCGGCTATCTCAAAGGCCAGCGCATCGGAATCGACGGGATGGGTGGCCCCGTCGATCAACCTGATTTTCAGGTTCATTAGAGGGAAACCCGCCAGTATGCCATTGAGCATCGAGTTTTTAAAACCTTTCTCAATCGCATGGATATATTCTTTCGGGAGAACGCCGCCTCTGGTCTGATCGATAAACTGCAGCCCTTTGGTACCGTCATCGGCCGGGCCCATGATAAAAGTAAGATCGGCAAACTTCCCTCTTCCGCCGGTTTGTTTCTTGTAAACCTCCCTGTATTCAATATCGGAGGAAATGGCTTCACGATACGATACCTGGGGTTTGCCCTGGTTCACTTCAATACCGTATTCCCTTTTCAGCCTGTCGACGATAATTTCAAGGTGCAGTTCTCCCATGCCCCTCATGATGGTCTGGCCCGTTTCAGTGTCATAAAAAACATTGAAAGTGGGGTCTTCCTCTTCCAGTCTTTTCAGCGCCAGGTTCAGCCGCTCCAGGTCATCCTGCGTCTTCGGCTCAACGGCCACGTTGATCACCGGTTCGGGGAAATCAATATTTTCAAGCACGATGGGATGCTGCAGATCGCAGAGGGTATCACCTGTGCGGATTTCCTTGAATCCGACAGCCACGCCGATATCTCCTGCTTCAATTTTCTGTAGGGGGATCCGCTTGTTGGCATGCATCTGGAGGATGCGGGACAGTCTTTCTCTTTTGTTAGTGCCGGTATTGAGCACCACTTTCCCTTCCTCAATTTGTCCGGAGTAAACACGGAAGAAAGCAATTTTGCCTACGAAAGCGTCGATGGCGATCTTAAATGCCAGGGCGCAGAAGGGGCTTTTTTCATCGGGGTCTCTGGTTTCAGTGCGATGGGTGAACGGATTGGTTCCTTCGACAGGTGGGACATCCATAGGGGAAGGGAGGTACATGACGATGGCGTCGATGAGTTTCTGCACCCCTTTGTTGTGGAACGATGAACCACAGAGAACAGGTACGATGCGGCCTTCCAGGGTAGCCTTGCGGATAGCGCCGGTCATATCTTCCGGGGTGATCGAGTCGTGATCTTCCAGGAATTTCGCAAAGAGCTCTTCGCTCTCTTCGGCGGCGCCTTCGATGAGTTTCATCCTGTACTCGCTGACCATCTGGGTCATATCCTCCGGTATTTCCGTCTCAAAGTATTCCAGCCCCTGTGAGGGTTTATCCCATGTATAGGCTTTGTTTTCAATGAGGTCAACCACACCTGTGAAAGTGTCCTCAGCTCCGATTGGTAATTGGAGAGGTATCGGGTTTGCTTTCAGTTTTCCCCTGATCTGTTCCAGCACGCGGAAGAAATCGGCGCCCGAACGGTCCATTTTATTGATGTAAGCGATCCGGGGGATATTGTATTTGGTGGCCTGGCGCCAAACTGTTTCAGATTGCGGCTCTACCCCACCTACTGCACAGAAAAGTGCAACTGCACCATCAAGGACGCGCAGAGCGCGCTCCACCTCCACGGTGAAGTCGACATGCCCCGGTGTGTCGATGATATTGATCTTATATTGTTCGCCGTTAAATTTCCAGAAAACGGTGGTGGCGGCAGATGTGATAGTGATCCCACGTTCCTGCTCCTGGACCATCCAGTCCATGGTGGCAGTCCCATCGTCCACTTCGCCGATCTTGTAATTGATGCCGGTATAGTACAATATGCGCTCGGTCGTCGTGGTTTTCCCCGCGTCGATGTGGGCCATAATGCCGATGTTTCTTGTATGTACTAACCGATCAGACATATTGTACGTTTCCCAATGGGATCATTAAAACCTGAAATGGGAGAAAGCCTTGTTGGCTTCTGCCATCCGGTGCATATCTTCTTTTTTCTTGAAGGCGCTGCCTTCTTCTTTGTAAGCTGCCATTATTTCGCCGGCCAGTTTCTCCTGCATTGATTTCTCGTGGCGGTTACGCGCAAACTTGATCATGTTTTTCATGCCTATCGACATTTTCCGGTCCGCTCTGATCTCTGAAGGGATCTGGAATGTTGCGCCTCCGACACGGCGGCTTCTGACCTCTACCGCGGGGGTAACATTGGCCAGGGCTTTTTTCCAGACTTCCAGTCCGTCTTCCTTGCTGCGCTGGGACACGATTTCGATGGCCTCGTAGAATATATCAAAGGCGCTGTTCTTTTTGCCCTGCAACATGATATTGTTGACAAACTTGGTCACCAGTTCATCTCCGAACTTTGGATCAGGAACGATGGTCCTCGATTTTGATTTGCCTTTTCTCATGATCTATATAATAATGTATATTATTTCTTAGGTCTTTTAGTTCCGTATTTTGATCTGCGCTGCTGCCTGCCATCGACGCCGGAGGTATCAAGGGCGCCACGGATGATATGATAGCGCACGCCGGGGAGGTCTTTCACCCTGCCTCCGCGGATGAGCACGATGGAGTGCTCCTGGAGGTTGTGGCCTTCGCCGGGGATATAAGAGTTCACCTCTTTCCCGTTGGTCAGCCTGACCCTGGCTACTTTACGCATAGCTGAGTTCGGCTTCTTGGGAGTGGTGGTGTAAACCCTTACACAAACCCCGCGGCGCTGCGGACAAGAGTCCAAAGCCGGAGATTTGCTCTTATCAATCGTTTTAGCGCGTCCTTTTCTGACAAGCTGTTGAATCGTTGGCATGCGAATCTTTTTAAATTATGTTTTCTTTCATGTTATGATACCCTGAAAACATTCCGGGGCATCAGTTTTCAATAAATTTTCAGGAAAAATATACAAGGTGGGCTTTACCGAGACCAGACAGGCCGTATCGGACTGCCTTGAAACCTATAGTGTCTCACCTTGTCAGGTTCCCTAAGTCCCTCTGAACAAGTCAGAAGTACTACCCGTGAAAATTCGGGCTGCAAAGGTACAAATTGATTTTTAATTTACAAACACATGACAAAAAAAAATTACAGCATGTATTTTCTTCCCTGATAATGAACTGCTGGAGATAAACGATGTAACTTTGCAAGCAAAGGGCCCATGAATTAATCTGAAATGAAATAACAGATGGCGCTGAAAGAAAAATATCTTTCCTCAGAAAATCTCCGGACCGAAACTGCTCACATAATGGACGAATTGTTTCAGGATGTCAAACCAGCCCGGGAGTATAGGACTGACATATCCTCCACGGCTCTGCTTGTCATTGATCTGCAACGTTATTTCCTTGAACCTGAAAACCATGCATACATCCCATCGGCAGGGGACATCCTCGGGAACATCAGTCTGCTTGCCGGCTTTTTCAGGAAACAGGAGCGGCCTGTGATTTTCACCCGTCACCTGAATAACGATGATGATGCCGGTAGCATGGCCTACTGGTGGAGCGATCTGATCCGTGAAAATACCAGGGAATCGGAACTTATCAGTGAAATAAAGGAGCAAGGCGATATTGTGATGATAAAAAGCCAGTTTGACGCTTTTTACAAGACTAACCTGCAGGATATTCTGCTTTCCCGGAATGTGGTTTACCCGGTTATCTGCGGGGTTATGACCAATCTTTGCTGTGAAACCACAACCCGGTCGGCTTTCGTAAGGGGATTCCGTCCCGTCATGCCAATCGACGCCACGGAGGCATATAACCGGGAATACCATCTGGCGACTTTCCGCAATCTTTGCTATGGTTTCATGCCCCTGCTGACCACGGCGGAAGTCATTCAAACTTTACAGTAATGACCGACTCACAGGTGATCATCATCGGTTTCGGCCCTTCAGGTATGGCCTGTGCCATCCAGCTCACCCGCATGGGACTCCGTCCCCTGGTTATTGAAAAGTCCAACCCGGGCGGGATGCTGGTCAATGCCAACCTGGTGGAGAATTACCCCGGTTTTCCGGGAGGAATAAAAGGCGATAAACTGGTACGGCTCTTCAAAAAACAGGCTTCCACATTCAACATCAACCTGGTCGGGGATGAAATTACAGATGTTATCCATAATGGAAGAAGGTTTGAACTGAAAGGGAAAAAAGTTGCTTATGAGTCTGAGATCCTCGTCCTTGCCACCGGGACCATACCGGTGGTCCCCGCTGAATGTCCGGCGCAACTTATCAGGAAAGGGTTGATCCACACGGATATTTCCCTTCTCCGAAAAACAACCGGTAAAACCATCGGCATTATCGGCGCCGGCGATGCGGCCTTCGATTATGCCGTCAGCATGGCCGAAAACGGCAATACGGTGCATATTTTCAACAGGAGCGAACGGGTCAGGGCGCTGGGCTTGTTGCAGGACAAGGCGGAAGCCATGAGCGGGATAAAATATTTTGAGCATTACCGGGCGATGGAAATGACAGAGGCGCCGGATGGCAGGCTCAGAGCGGTTTTCGGACATTATGAACAGAGCCGTTCTTTTTTAATGGATTATCTTATTTTTGCCACCGGAAGGATCCCGGCGCTGAAATACGTGAACCACGAATTTATGAATAAAATGAAGATCCTGGAGCAGCAAAAACAGCTTTACCTGATAGGCGATGTCCGCAACGGGAACGTCCGACAGGTATCGGTAGCTGTGGGCGACGGGGTCCGCGCCGCCATGGAGATCGCACAGCATGAAAGTCATCAGCAGGACTGAAAACAGTAACATCGCAACCGTTTACATCGCGCAGAACAGCGCGGGGCGAATGGTGGAGTTCGTCGAATCGACGCAGCCGCCATTGACCCGGGAGGATAAATGGGTGCTCATCGTATCGACCCTTTTCGGCTGCCCGGTTGAATGCTCTTTCTGCGATGCGGGCGGCAGCTACAACGGGCGGCTCACGGCAGAGGAAATCCTTTTTCAGATAGAACATCCTGTTTTGCAACGTTTTCCGGACCGGAATATCGATACCGGCAAATTCAAGGTACAGTTTTCCCGCATGGGCGAACCGTCGTTCAACCCGGCCGTGCTGGAGGTATTGAAAATATTACCGGAAAAGTTCCGCTGGAAATCTTTCATCCCGTCTTTATCCTCGATCGCACCGGCCGGAACAGAAAAATTCTTTGAAGAACTGTTAAAAATAAAACAAAGCATTTACCCCGACAGCTTTCAGCTCCAGTTTTCCATTCACTCCACTTCACCGGAACAAAGAGACCGCTGGATGCCGGTCAGGAAATGGAACTTCGAACAGATATCTGCATATAGTAAGCGGTTTTATCAGCCAGGCGGCAAGAAGATCACGCTGAACTTTGCCGTATCGAAAGAAAGCGTCATTGACGAAAATGTATTGCTCCGCCATTTTTCCCCGGATGTTTTTCTGGTCAAGCTCACCCCGGTCAATCCCACCTTTAAGGCCATGCAAAACAAAATAGAATCGGGGATCTCGCCTGATGTGCAGGCGGAATTTGACCTGATGCCGGCGCTTCAATCCGCCGGCTACGAGGTCATTCTGAGCATCGGCGAATATGAAGAAAACCGGATCGGAAGCAACTGCGGGCAGTTTCTCCAGACATACCTGAATGCGTGTGAGAAGCTGCCGGAAGCGTATTGCTATAAATTGATGTAGCGATGGAAAAACTGCTGAACGATCTGAACGAAGCCCAGCGCAACGCGGTGGTGAATTACGAGGGACCGTCGATGGTGATTGCCGGGGCGGGATCGGGCAAGACGCGGGTGCTGACCTACCGGGTGGCTTACCTGGTAGCCCAAGGGGCCGATCCGTTCCATATCCTGGCGCTGACCTTCACCAACAAGGCGGCCCGGGAGATGAAAGAGCGCATCACACACCTGGTGGGCCCGGAAGCCCGGAACGTGTGGATGGGCACCTTTCATTCGATCTTTTCCCGTGTGCTCCGCATCGACGGTCACCGCCTGGGATATACGCCGCAGTACACCATTTACGATACCGACGACTCCAAGCGGCTGCTGCGCAATATTATCAAGGAAATGGACCTGGACCCCAAGGTCTATGCGCCCGGGCAGGTGCTGCACCGGATCTCCGCGGCGAAAACACGGCTCATCCTGGCCCGGCAGTACATGGAAGACCCGGAACTGCGCCAGGCCGACCAATCGGCCGGAAAACCGCATATCGGCCAGATCTACCTTACCTACTCGGAACGGCTGAAGAAATCGGACGCCATGGACTTCGACGACCTGCTCGTCAACATGAACATCCTGCTGGAGCAGTTCCCGGAGGTGATGATCAAGTACCAGCGGAAGTTCGAGTATATTCTTGTGGATGAATACCAGGACACCAATTACTGCCAGTACCTGATCATCAAGCGCCTGGCCGCCAACAACGAGAATATCTGCGTGGTGGGCGACGATGCCCAGAGCATCTATGCTTTCCGCGGCGCCAGCATCCAGAATATCCTTAACTTCAAGAAAGATTACCCCGACTTCCAATTGTTCAAGCTGGAACAAAACTACCGTTCGACCAAAAACATCGTCAACGCGGCCAACAGCATCATCATCAATAACAAAGACCAGATTTTCAAGAAGATCTGGACCGATAATGATGAAGGGACGAAACTGCGCCTGATACGGGCCAAGAGTGATACGGAAGAAGGGACACTGGTGGCCAACGGTATATTCGAGCTTAAAATGAATAAGCAATTGCCCAACAGCGCCTTCGCCATCCTTTACCGCACCAATGCCCAGTCGCGCTCTTTCGAGGAGTCGCTGCGGAAGCTGAACATCCCCTACCGCATCTACGGCAGCGTTTCATTTTATCAGCGTAAGGAGATCAAGAACGTTTTGGCCTATTTCCGCCTGGCGATCAACAACCGGGACGAGGATGCCCTGACCCGCGTCATCAATTACCCGGCACGTGGAATCGGCCAGACGACGATGGAGAAAGTCATCGTGGCAGCCGGCGACAAGCAGGTTTCGCCCTGGCAGATCGTTGAAAACCCGATGGGTTACGGGCTGAACGTCAATGCATCCACCCGGCAGAAGCTGGAGGGTTTTGCTGCCATGATCAAAAGCTTCACCATCCAGTTGAAGAAAAAAAATGCTTACGACATCGCCCGTCACATTGCTTCCAGCGCCGGCATCCTGAAGGACCTGTACGAAGACCAGTCGCCGGAAGGGGTGAGTCGTTTTGAGAATGTCGAAGAGTTGCTGAACGCTATCCGGGAGTTTTGTGATACCCCCAGGCCTTCGATGCCGGAAGAAGAAGCAGATGACAACATACAAGCGGAAGAGCTCCCTTACCGGACACTGGATGAATTCATGCAGGAGGTGGCCCTGATCACCGACGCGGATGAAAGTAACAAATCAGACCGGAACCATGTATCGCTGATGACCGTGCATGCTGCCAAAGGGCTTGAATTTCCGCATGTTTTCGTCTCGGGGCTGGAAGACAACCTATTTCCGTCGATCCAGTCGCTCAACAGCCGGGCCGACCTGGAGGAAGAACGACGTCTTTTTTATGTGGCGGTGACGCGCGGCATGCAGAGCGTGACACTGTCTTATGCCGAAAACCGCTACCGTTGGGGCGACCTGATCGCCACCGAGCCCAGCCGGTTCATCGATGAAGTCGACAGCGCCTGCATCGAAATCCCACGCAAGGTTTCGTTCTACGATCACGGACTGGATTTCAGGAAAATCCGCGGGGCCGATGCGCAGGAGATCAACCCGGGCATTACGCGGCCTGGCAGAAAACTAAAAAAACTCAGCGCTTTCCGCAATACCCAATCGGACGTTCCTGCGGGCAAACCAGACAACATCATCCTGCAACCCGGTATGCGGGTCGAACATGACCGGTTCGGGGAGGGAGAAGTGATCAGCGTTGAAGGCAACGGCAGCAACCAAAAGGCGATTATCCATTTCAAACAGGCCGGGCAGAAACAATTGCTGTTGAAATTTGCACGCCTGAAGATTCTTTAATCAAATAAATTGCTTACCTTTGCAGCGGCATTTTCGGTTACTGACACACCCGGTTGCATATCCTTTCGTTACAGCAACCTCAAAACAAGCAATATTATTACATCGGGCCCGTTAATCGGAAATCATTGCAAAAACCTTCATTTTATGGAATATAACACGCAAAGAGACAAGTTGGTCATTGCCGAGTATGGCAGGAACCTGCACCAGATGGTATATGACTGCTGTGAGATTGAGGACAGGGAAAAACGGACCAGGACGGCGGAGTTCATCATCAATGTCATGGCGCAGATGAACCCCAAGGTGAAAGAATCGGGCGATTACCGGCAGAAACTGTGGGACCACCTGCATATCATGTCCGACTTCAAACTGGATGTCGACAGCTCCTATCCCCCTCCATCCAAAGAAATACTGACTGCCAGGCCAAAACAGCTTTCATACCAGCACAAGAAAATCCGGTACAGGCATTATGGCAAAAATATCGAGAATATCATCGAAAAAGCGGTTTCTTTTGAAGACGGGCCTGAAAAAGACGCGCTGGTGCGCACCATTGCCAATCATCTCAAAAAATCATACCTGAGCTGGAACCGCAGCAGCGTTGATGACGAGGTGATCCTGAAGAACCTGGCAGAGCTATCCAAAAACCAGCTTAAACCAGCCGATGAATTCAGGCTCAGTCACACCAACGAAATCCTGGCACGGAACAAGAAGAAAAAGTTCACCAAACCGCCAAATGTACCCTTTGGCGGGCCGAACGGTAACCAAAGCCACAATTATCATAAACAAAGGAAAAAGAGCGGATGAGTTCGTTCGAGATCCGCGGCGGCAGGAGGCTGAAAGGCGATATCCAGCCGCAGGGCGCCAAGAATGAAGCCCTGCAGGTGATTTGCGCTGTATTACTGACCTCCGATGAAGTCACCATCAGCAACATTCCCGATATCCGGGACGTCAATTTCCTGATAGAGCTATTGCGCGAGATGGGGGTCAGGGTCACGCCCGGGCAAAAAGGCACTTACACCTTCCAGGCCGATTCGGTGGACCTGGAATATCTCCGCACGGCAGAATTCAAGAAGAAAGCCGCGAGCCTCCGCGGTTCGGTGATGATCCTGGGGCCGCTGCTTGCCCGTTTCAAAAAAGGCTATATCCCGCAGCCCGGCGGCGACAAGATCGGCCGGCGGCGCCTCGACACCCATTTTATCGGTTTGCAGAACCTCGGCGCCCGGTTTATATACGATAAAGCGGAACAGCTGCAAAAGATTGAAGCCGATAACCTCCAGGGTTGTTATATGCTGCTGGACGAAGCTTCGGTCACCGGCACGGCGAATATCGTCATGGCGGCCGTATTGGCCAAGGGCAAAACTGTCATCTTCAATGCCGCCTGCGAGCCTTATGTGCTGCAACTCTGTCACATGCTCAACCGCATGGGTGCCAGGATTTCAGGCGTCGGCTCCAACCTGCTGACCATCGAAGGGGTTGAAGCCCTCACCGGGTGCCGTCACGAACTGATGCCCGATATGATCGAGGTGGGAAGCTTCATCGGCCTGGCAGCCATGACCCAATCGGAGATCACTATCAAAAACGTGCAGGCCAGCACCCTGGGGCTGATCCCCACCGTGTTCCAGCGCCTGGGAATCGCCATCGAACAGCGCGGTAACGATATTTTCGTCCCTGAATATCCCACTTACGAAGTGGAAACTTTCATGGATGGTTCCATCATGACCATCGCCGATGCCCCCTGGCCCGGCTTCACACCAGACCTGATCAGTATCGTGCTGGTGGTCGCCACCCAGGCCAAAGGAAGTGTCCTCGTCCACCAGAAGATGTTTGAAAGCCGGTTGTTTTTCGTTGACAAACTGATCGACATGGGAGCCCAGATCATCCTGTGCGACCCGCACCGCGCCACCGTCATCGGGCTGAACAGGGAACATCCGCTCAAAGGCATCGAAATGGTCTCGCCCGATATCCGCGCCGGCGTGGCCCTGCTCATCGCCGCCCTCTCCGCGGAAGGAAAAAGCGTCATCCACAACATCGACCAGATCGACCGCGGTTATCAGCAGATCGACCAGCGGCTGCAAGCCATCGGGGCAGAGATCGTTAGGATTTAGTTTTTTGTTTCGTGTTTCGTGTTTCGTGTTTTGTGTTTCGTGTTTCGTGTTTTGTGTTTCGTGTTTCGTGTTTCGTGATATTACTAACAAGAAACAAGAAACAAGAAACAAGAAACAAGAAACAAGAAACAACCTATCTGCCAAAATGTCCTTTCTTCCCTTTTGGCAAATATTTTGATCTGATCCCTTAAGTTTTACTAATTTTGGACCTTTTGATTGTCTAGGACAAAAGGCTTGAATTCTATTATAATCTGCTGACAGATATGGAGAAAGAGACAAAAAAGAAGAAGAAGACCAATCCGAAAGATGAAGAGATCAGCCTGTTGGAGGCTACTGTGGAGGAACTGAACGATAAATACCTCCGCTTGTATTCAGAATTTGATAATTACCGCAGGCGGACGCTGAAAGAGAAGAACGATCTCAGCAAAACAGCCGCAGAGGATATCATGGTTTCCCTGCTGCCGGTGCTGGATGACCTGGAAAGGGCATTGAAATCAACGCTCCGGTCGGCTGACGATCAGGAGGTGGTCTCTAAGGAAGGGCTGGTACTTATCTATCAGAAATTCAACAGCTTACTGGCACAAAAAGGGCTGGAACCAATCACAGCCATGGGTGAAACATTCAATGTCGATTTCCATGATGCTATCACGAATATTCCAGCGCCTTCGGAAGAGATGAAAGGGCGAGTCGTTGAAGAGGTTGAGAGAGGATATCAGCTGAACGACAAGGTCATCCGGTATGCAAAAGTTATTGTAGGAAGTTAAAATGGCGAAGCGCGATTATTACGAAATACTGGACGTACCCCGCAGCGCCTCTGCCGATGAGATTAAAAAGGCTTACCGGAAGATGGCATTGAAATTCCATCCCGACAAGAACCCGGATGACCCGAATACCGAGGCGAAGTTCAAGGAGGCGGCAGAGGCCTACGAGGTACTCAGCGACGCTGACAAGAAACAGCGGTACGACCGTTATGGCCACGACGGGGTGAAAGGCATGCCGGGAGGCGGCTACAACATGAGCATGGATGATATCTTCGCTAATTTCGGGGATATTTTCGGGGACGCTTTCGGCGGATCGTTCGGCGAAGCATTTGGTTTCGGTACACGGGGCCGCACCCGCCGCCGCGTCAACCGTGGAACAAACCTCAGGGTTAAGGTGAAACTCACGCTGGAGGAGATATCCACCGGTGTTGAGAAGAAACTGAAGGTCAGCAAATACGTCCCCTGCGATGTCTGTCATGGCAGCGGTTCCGACAAGGGCAGCTCTATGAATACCTGCTCTAGCTGTCATGGGCAAGGGCAGGTAACCCGCGTTACCAACACTTTCCTGGGCCAGATGCAGACCACCAGCACCTGCCCCACCTGTGACGGTGAAGGTAAAGTCATCGGCACCAAGTGCAATATATGTTACGGGAATGGGATCGTCAAGGGAGAAGAGATCATTTCGGTGCGCATCCCACCCGGTGTGGCAACTGGCATGCAGCTTTCCATGAACGGCAAAGGCAATGCCGCAGCCCGCGGTGGTATTCCCGGCGACTTGCTGATCCTTATAGAGGAACAGGAGCATCTTGATTTTTCCCGAGACGGCAATAACCTGATCTACGAGCATTTCATCAGCATTCCCGATGCTGCGCTTGGCTCCACGGTAGATATTCCCACCC
>JAHYJL010000229.1 GCA_019429045.1 Bacteroidales bacterium | reverse complement strand
TGTCGGATACCGTGATGGAGCTGACGCCCCATTGCCCGGTGCTCCAGGTGAAGAACTGGGCGTTGCAGCCTGCATCCAGGGTCACGCTGCTGCCGCTGCAGATCAATGTATCGGGACCCAGGTTTGGATAGGGAATGCTGTCGACTGCCACCACACGGGAGGTTTTTTCCACCCGGCCGCTGGGGTAGGTCAGCCATACTGACACCTCATACTCCCCGCCATGGGAAAAAACATGCTTCGGGCGCAAATCGTAAGAGATATTCTGGCTGCCCGAGGCCGTATCGCCAAAGTTCCACTGGATCCAGGTCGGCTCAGGAAAAAACCAGGGGTCGAAGTAAAATGTATCCAGGGCGCACTGTCCGTCAAAATCGAAGCGAAGGAGGTAGTCGGTCATGAAGTTGATGCCGGCAAATATAAAATAACCATGATTGAATTCATATGCGTATGGCTCATAATCACATAGTATCCCTTTATTTTGAGGGTGATGAATTATTCCATAGGTCTTATCAAAATCATAAGTCACGCTCATAGCAGGATAACTAGCAAGACAGTAAATTTTACCATCAGGAGCAAGTTGCAAATTGAAACCTTGTCCTTGCCCCACATTGACAACAGACTGGAGAAACAAGTCTTTATCATCTATATATTTGATCTCAAACTGTAAAATTTGAGTTATAGTGTCCAGTCCTTGGATTCCACCGATATATAGAAATTTTGAATCAGGAGAAAATTCGCAATTATATGGGATTGTCGCGGGGTAATTTATTATCTCATGAAGTTTAAATGAGTAAAGGTACGTTACACTGCCAGTTTTATCATCAAATCTGCAAATTTCAATATCTTCATCACCCGTAGTCGCTCCATAATAACAGGAAACAAGATAATTTTTATCATAGGAGATTTTCATATGTCCCCAATTATCAGGACCGCTGTTCAAGTTTCTATCGGGGGCAGGACTTAAAACGGGATAATAATTCAACCCATCTGAAGTCAGAAGAAAAGCAGCGTAACTATCGACCTGGAATTTCCGGGTAATTATCCAAATATCACGTTTATTGCGGTGGTAGGCAGCGGTCAGCTTTTCAGCCGCATCCCATCCGGCAGGGATGTGGGTTGTATCAATAATATCCCCTAATCCACCATTTTGATCCAGATCAATGGTATAATAGAACATTGGAAATGGAATATTGTTATCCCGAATGGTGAAGACATAATAAATATTGTCTGAGTTTGGTTTTTTTAAACATAAAGCACCCTGGGAACCCGGCCAGAAATCAGTTAGTCCAAATCCGCCTATTACCCCCGTCATTGGAATATGGTTTCTGTTCCAAACATTTTTTCCATCCGAATAGAACAATAATTTACCCAATGTATCTGACATAACTGAACTTCCTGCGTGATCAAGAATTTCTGTTATAAGTCCTGAAGAATCTTCAACCGGATAGCCTGAAGAAAAGTCTATTCCAATTTGATGGGGCAGGTACCAATGATTTGTTCTTCGATTAGGCTGGGAAGAACTTAGGATTGTGGAAAAAGAAAGTACTATGCAAAATAACACTTTCTTACCGAGAAAAGGGATATAATATCCAAGTATATGATCACATATACAATGAAGTACCGTTCCTTTGAAAATTATATCCCTAAGTTTTCCTCTCAAAATTGTAAAATTTTCAAATTGCACAGCTATGCGGCTGGTAGATAGGAATTATCAATTTAAAATTATTGTATTTGATAGAGAAAAGTTGCCGCTCATTAAAAGAGCGCCAGTAGTATTTTGACCTCCTGAACCTGAACAACAAACGCCAGTGTTATCTATATAACGGATGATGACATAGACGGTATAACAGGGATTTGGGTCATCGCAATCGCTCAGGCCAGTTGCTTCATCATCATGAGTATGGGGAGTACTACTTATGGAAAACCATGAAGTGTCATCTACCAATTGTCCACCCGGGTAAGTATAAATGTATATCCGGGCTTCCTTAGTCACTGGATCATTACAACTACAATTGGAATCGTCCCAGGAGAAAGTCACATGGTAAGCAACCTGGGCATTGGATGATAATGTACCGGCAATAACCAAGAATATCGATACTATTAATAAAGCAATTTTTTTCATCGGTTCAAATGTTAAAGTTATAAAATAATTTCATTGAGTCAATATTTGTTTGGTAATATACAATCGGGGACGGAAAGTCCCCTAAGGCGGATGAGCGCCCCTGCGGGTAGTTTTAAGGTTTAAGGTTTTAGGGTTAAGTTTGGGATTGTTGAAATCTTTATCGCAGTGAATAAGTAAATAAGTAATAAATTCATATTTAAAGTGGGCAGACATTGGGTGGATTAATCTAATAATTAATCGGAAAAATGGCAATTGGTAATATATGTTGGGGGGGGATGATTATTTTGAAAGGATAAAGAGTTCTGAGTTCTGAGTTTTGAGTTCTGAGTTGGGAACACGAAACAAAAAACAAAAAAACAAAAAAACAAAAAACACGAAACACGAAACACGGAACCCGGAATCACCTCACCAACACCACCGTCCCGGCAGCTACCTGTTCCTCAGATACTCCATCCACCCGGAACGTGAGCCGGTAAACATACACGCCAACAGGGCATGGTTTCCCGTTCTTCGTGCCATCCCAACCGTCATCAATGTCCTTCGTCTCAAACAAAATTCCTCCCCATCTATCGAAAATCGACAATCGACAATCGACAATCGACAATTCCGGATTAGCCAGAACAGGTTTAAAAATGTCATTCCTCCCATCTCCATCCGGCGTAAAGGCATTGGGGATGTAAAAGTACTGCGAGGGTTCGATTAAAGAATCTTCGCGGAAGGTCACATAGACAGAATCGGTGGCCTGGCAATCGTTCATTGTGGTGATGGTGACGCTGTACCAGCCTTCCTGCTGTGGGGTTATCACCTGGTGGTTCTCTCCTGTGTTCCATTGATAGGTAATAAACCCGCTGCCCGCGTCAAGGCTTTCGCCGGGGTTTAGCAGCAGCGTGTCGCCGTGGGGAAGGGCTGATTGCGGGGTGGGGATGACGGTCAGGTTCATCGACTTCTCCGAGGTGCAGCCACGGTCATCGGTGGCCACGAAGGTGTAAGTGCCGCTTTGGCCGGGCTCCACGGCAAAGAATATCAGCCCCGGGCCGGTGTGGGCGCTGCCGTCGGGATGCACCCAGAAGCGCTCCGATATCGGGTTGCTCCCCTGCACCATGGCAAGCGTCAATAGCTCTTCCCCTTCGCACAGGGTCACGTCGCTGAGGCCGGT
>JAHYJL010000228.1 GCA_019429045.1 Bacteroidales bacterium | reverse complement strand
TCCAACTTCAACATGCGATATCAGCATGTTTACACCGATCCGGAGGATGTTTTGATCGGGCCGGGATCCAAGGAACTGATCTTTTTGCTGCAGCTTGTTTATTACGGTGACCTGATCATCCCGACCCCGAGCTGGGTTTCCTATTCTCCCCAGGCGAGGATCGTCGGGCGGCATGTCAACTGGGTGCCTACCTCCCACGAGAACAACCTGCGGTTAAGCCCGGAACGCCTGGAGCTGATCTGCCGCACCGATCCCGACCGGCCGCGACTGGTGGTACTGAATTACCCCTCCAATCCAACCGGTTGCACATATCCGATTGAAAGACTCAAATTACTGGCTAGTGTGGCCCGGAAATACAGGGTCATTTTGGTTTCCGATGAGATTTACGGCCTGCTACACCATCAGAACCAGCATGTGTCGGTGGCCCGGTTTTACCCGGAAGGAACCATTATCAGCAGCGGGCTGAGCAAATGGTGCGGCGCCGGCGGCTGGCGGCTCGGTACTTTCTCGTTTCCTCCCAGCCTGAGATGGCTGATGAGCGCCATGGCATCGGTGGCCAGCGAGACCTATACCGCCACCAGCGCACCGATACAGCATGCCGCTGTCACCGCCTTCAACGGCAACGAGGAAATTGAGCACTACCTGAAAGTGGCGCGGCGAGTTCTGCGGGTGATTTTGAAATATATGATGGAAAGGCTTGACAGGTTGCATGCCACATACCCGGTGCCCCAGGGCGCTTTTTACCTGTTCCCCGACTTTGAACACTATCGTGAAAAATTGGAAAACATCGGTATCTACACTTCCGTGGAGCTATGCCGCCGGCTGCTGGACGATACCGGGATAGCCATGCTTCCCGGGAACGACTTCGGGCGCCCGCCGGAAGAACTGTCCGTTCGCATTGCTTATGTTGATTTTAACGGCAGAGAAGCTCTCAATGCCCTCTGGGACCATGAAAACGGAAAACACATTGACCACCACAATTTCGTCGCAACTTATTGCCCGAAAATCACCGAAGCGATGGAGAGGATGGAGGAGTGGCTTAGTGGGTTGTAAGGGGTTCCGGGTTCCGGGTTCCTGGTTCCTGGTTTCGGGGCAAGTTTACCTGAAAATTGCGACCTTACTGCTGGCGGTTTTGCTGGCTGATCCGGCGCGGATCAGGTAGATACCTTCGGGCCAGGAAGCTGTTTCCAGGCGAAGGGTGCTGCTGCTGCCGATGAGTATCTCTCTGGAGTATACCGTTGATCCGGCAGGGTTTATCATACTGACCTGCACTTTTTCGCCCTGGCGGAACTCAGAAAGATTGAGGTTGGCATACGTATTTGCCGGGTTGGGATAAACCTGCAGGCTGGTATTGCTTCTCCTCATGTCATTCAGTCCAAAGACAGTGCTGCCCAGGTTCGCGTAATTCTGCACGATGGTATTGGAATCGAGCACGTAGTTATACATGTTCATCGGTCAGCGTATTCAGGAACTCATACCTCAGTATGCTTTGTGCCTGAAGAAGCGAAGCGGTGAGGATCAATGTTGTAAGCAGGGTAAATTTTTTCATGGCATGTTTTTTAAATTTAGATTTACGTATGAAACATGAACAAAGAGAAAAAGTTCAAATATATGAGACTAAACACTCGAAAAATCCAATATGGTCAATGAAATGAAAAATGCTCATTGTTCGATGTTCAATGCTCAATGAAGGAGTGATCCCGGCAGGACTCGAACCTGCGACCCACAGCTTAGAAGGCTGTTGCTCTATCCAACTGAGCTACGAGACCGGATAAGGCTGCAAAGATAATATTATTTGGTCAAACTGTGGCGCTAGTATGTCAGCACCTCTACCAGGCCTTGCAGGATTTGCTGCAGTTGAGATTCGGTGACGACGCCTATCTTTTTAACGAGCCGTGATTTGGAGATGGTTCTTACCTGGAAGGTGGTCACTTCGGAGTCATGGTCGAGCTGGTTGAGGTCATCTTTTTTCAGCACGATGCACCCGGCATAATTCTTAATATGTGAAGAAAGCGGACAGACAATGCAAATATTCAGGTTGTCGTTCATGGCATTTCCGCTGATGACAACAACCGGCCTGATCCCGCTCTGTTCGCTGCCTTGTACCGGGTTGAGGTCGGCCAGGCAGATATCCCGCTGTTTCATTCGTCAAGGATTTTGAGATAGTCGGCAAGTCCTTCCTCGGCAATGCTCTGCATTTCCTGGTCCGCTGCCGCTTTTCTGAACGAGCAGGTGTATTCTGCTTTCTTTAGCCTGTCGAAATAGAGTTTCAGCGCCTCCTCCAGTATTTTGTTCTTGGGCAAATTGAATTTTGCGGCATACCGGCCCAATAGGATCACCAGATCGGCAGGCAGAGAAGTCGTAATGACAGATGATTTTTTCATTTTAATATTTTATGCAAATATAAAATATAATTATTATTTATAAATAAAATAATAAACACTTTTTCCATGCCCCCATGCCCCCATGCCAGCTTCACTCCTCCAAACGTCTCATCAGCCGTTGGTATTCGGGAAGGGGGGAGAGGGGGGCTAGCCAGGGGTCGTTTTCGATGATGGCCGGGTCATCAAGGCCCCTGTTAATGGCTTTTTCGAGTTCCCGAAGCGCTTTGGGGGCTTTTCCCTCACGGGCATAGATCCTGGCCATGAAAAAATACGGCGAGACGGCTTCGGGCTGCACCTGGGTCCAGATATCAAGGTAGAAACGGGACAAAGACTGGTAACTGCTCCCCTGAACGCTTTCGTAATTCATGTAAGCCGACCGCCAGATAAAATCCAGCATCCGGCGCCCCATCAGCGTATCCGCAGGTGTTTTTCCCCTGAGAATCTTTTCATTGGCGATTTTTAGCTGTTCCCTCCACCATTTGGCCGGTTTAACAGGAGTCATGCTGTCTTCCAGGTTATACCGGTAAGCGGCGAAAGCTTCGTAATATTGATGGTAAAAAGCCCGTTCTTCTTCCAGAATATTTCTTCTGTTTTTCATCTCTTCTTTCACTTCGGGACTTTTCCAGAGATCGTCGGCCCACGTCCTGATATCATTCATCCGCCTGATCCCGTCCAGGTAGGAGAGGGTTTTTAAACATTCCATATAGGCATCGTATTTTCTGCCCTCATCCAGCAAGTTTTGAATAATGCTTTGCTGCAGCTCATAAAAATCTTCCCGCATCCCATAATCGATCCAGATCAGGTTGTTTTTCATGGCTTTGAAATGGAGCCAGTGAACAGCATCTTTCAGCGCCAATGCAGGGGGCCATTCGTGGCTCCCCGGAAATTCACAGATGTAATGATCGAAGAGATCGGA
>JAHYJL010000227.1 GCA_019429045.1 Bacteroidales bacterium | reverse complement strand
CCAGCAAATACTCTATCTTCTCTTCCGAAATGCCATCCGGGTCATAGACATACCCGTCTGGGCCCGAAATCGTCACGACCTTGCCTCCCAGGTGGTTGACCTTGGTGACAGCGCCCCAGGCCACGTTGCCGAAGCCCGAGATACAGACCGTTTTGCCTTCTATTGCCTGACCACGTGTCGCCAGCATTTCCTGGGCAAAATAGACCGCTCCGAAACCGGTGGCTTCGGGGCGGATCAGGCTGCCTCCCCAGTTCAACCCCTTGCCGGTCAATACGCCCGTATGCTCCAGGGTAAGCTTTTTGTACATGCCGTACATGTAACCGATCTCCTTGGCGCCCACGCCAATGTCGCCGGCCGGCACATCCGTTTCAGGTCCGATGAGCTTCCACAGCTCCAGCATGAAAGCCTGGCAGAAACGCATGATCTCGGTATCCGACTTGCCTTTGGGGTCGAAATCGGAACCGCCCTTGCCGCCGCCCATGGGCAACGTGGTGAGGGCGTTCTTGAATATCTGCTCGAAACCGAGAAATTTCAAAATGCTGAGATTGACACTGGGGTGGAAACGCAGGCCGCCCTTGTAAGGACCGATCGCGTTATTGTACTGGACACGGTAGCCCAGGTTGACGTGCACCTTGCCCTGGTCGTCCATCCACGGCACCTTGAAGGTAAGGATCCGGTCCGGCTCAATGATCCGGTCGATGATCCCCGCCGCCTCAAAATGCGGGTTCTCGTTCACAACTTCCTCAATGGATTCCAAAACCTCGCGCACTGCCTGCAGGTATTCAGCTTCACCCGGGTGCTTCTTCTCGAGGTCGCTCATTAATTTCTCTAAGTTCATGATTTGACAATTTTTATGTTGGTAATGTTAAAATTTAACACTGTTAATAAATTAACAGGACAAAATTAGTGTTAATTCCTTAGCAAAAAAATAAATCGGGAACTTTCATAAATAATTTTTGCAGAAAGTATATTTCTACAAACCAGGATTTTCGACAACGTAATCCACCGGGTCGCCTGAATCATAATAAACAATCCTGGAAATATTGCCTTCATTGTCGTACCACACCTCTTTGCCGTGGCGCAGGTTGTCCATGTATTCCGTGGTTCCAGCGGTCTTCCCTTCATAATTCCACGCCCTTTTAACACCGGTGCCACGCACGAAATTCGCATCACCGGTCACATTGCCGTACCGGTCGCGATATAGCCAGTACCCTTCGAAATACCCATTTTCATAATGCCCTTCGATGACCACCTGCCCTGCATCGTCATATTGCCGGCTCACCCCGTGCAGGGTATCGTTCCGGTAAGTCATCTCAATCCTGACGGCGCCGTTCAGGTAAAACTCCCTGCTGACCCCGTTCAGCATTCCATTTTCATACTGATCTTCCGATTGCGGGTTGCCGTTCCCGTGAAACCTGATCAACCGGCCGTGTAAAATGCCGTCTTTATATTCGGCAGTCAGCTCCGGGGTTCCGTTCGGAAACCAGAACTGCGCCTGGCCGTCAAGCTTTCCCCTGGCATTTTTTGGCAGGGAATGTTTGATCTGGCCGTTGGAATAATAAGCCGTTTCAGTTTTACGGCACGATGCCAGCACAAAGATTAAACCCAGCAATAAGACCGGTATAACGAAAAACCTGATATTCAAATTTTTAATATTTCTGAATCGACCGGTCATGGAGTTGATAATTGGCATATCTCAGAATTTTCCAGTGGATATTTTCAAAGCCGGAGCCGTTTAGGTGTTCAAAGTCGTATTGATTCTGCAACAATGGAAAATTTATGTATTCGATGCAACGCATAAAACTCTCCCCATACAGGGATAAAGCCTGCAGAAAGTAATAGCCGGCATCGAACCCGGAACAGGCATAGCCCATCGGCTCATCCAGGTAACGGCTACGGTATTCCCGGAGGAATGCCTTCACATTTTCATCCTCGTGATCGACATAAGAAGATAGGATGATATGGGCATTCAGATCAAGCATATATTTGGTTTCCAGGTTATTGAATCTTTCCCAGTTAGGAAGGGCAAGGACAGTGATGGCATATTTGTTCCGCTGAGCGCTCAGTTTGCTGAGCAGTGCAGCAGGCAGGGTTTCAATCTCAGTGTATATGATTACCAGGTTCGGGGCTTCCTTTGTGGCATTTTTCATGAACCCGCTGATGCTATCGGATTGGTAATCAGTCATAGTAATCGGATATCGAAGGTAACCTGCATCAGTTTCAATGGTATTCTTCAAGCGCTCAACAGTTTCCGCTCCCTGGAATTTGTTGGCGGTATAAATAATGATCTTGTGCCCTGCAAAGTCGCGGCGGACAAGCTTGGCCACCATAGCCATCTGTGATTCCGCTGGAGGGATGAGCTTGAAAACGTAAGGGTTATCGTCGATAATTTCCGAGCGGGTAGTGACGGGGTTCACCAGCGGGATCTTCTGCTTTTTCGCAAAATCGGCGACCAGCGAAAAACTGACCTGGTGGAAAGGCCCGACGATCAGATCAACCCGCTTCATCACCGGGTCGCGCAAGGCTTTCGCCGCCTTGGAAGCCTGGTGGTCCACGTCAAACACATGAATCTCGATATCCATCCCCTGTTTGCGAAGGGAGTCGGCCGCCAGCATAAAGCCGTGATAGAACTGGATAAAGCGGAATGGTGCAACTTCGCTAATATTAGATGGATCCAGCTTCTTAGCCCAATTGGTAACGGCGGCCTGCTCCAGATAAAACGGGATCAACAGCGCCACCCGGTATGTCACAGGCTTCCTCACCCGCAGCCTGTCGCAATCGGTCTTTATCGCCACCGGTTCCAGATATCCCCTGACCGGTATGACCAGCGTATCCCCCGGCCGCGGTGTGTGAATGCCCGGGTTCGCACTCTTTAGCTCCTCAATGGTAAGGTCATACCGCAGCGACAAACTGTAGTAATTATCGAGTGGCCGGACGATATGGGTTTTCGGCTCCTCCTGCCCGTAACTCATCAAGGTCAGGAATACGAAAAATACAATTGAAGAATTCAGTAATCTGTTTTTCAATATGATTGATAGTATTCGCATAGTCTGGTTATCCTGTATTATCAAACGGAATTATTCCCATTCAATTGTGGCGGGTGGTTTTGAACTAATGTCGTACACCACCCGGTTAATGCCTTTCACTTTGTTGATGATCTCGCTGGAGATCCTTGCCAGGAATTCGTACGGCAATTGCGACCAGTCGGCCGTCATACCGTCGGTGGAGCCCACAGCTCTTAATACAACGGCGTTTTCATAGGTCCTCTCGTCACCCATCACGCCCACCGACTGCACCGGGAGCAAAACGGCCAGCGCCTGCCATACCTGGTCATACAGTCCGTGGGCCTTAAGCCCGCTGATGAAGATATCGTCCACATCCTGC
>JAHYJL010000022.1 GCA_019429045.1 Bacteroidales bacterium | reverse complement strand
CAGCCCTTCACATACGACAGTCTTTGCCCTTACCAGATCGTTTCGGATACTATTGTGCAGGATGATTGCGGGCTGATAGTTGGCATTGAGGAGGCGGGGGAGCATGGAGGCATGGAGGCATGGGGGCATGGGGGCGTGGTGGTGTGGCCGAACCCTGTGCGGGAAGTGTTAAGTGTTAAGGTTTTGGGTTTAAGTGAGGGACTTGTTTATTCATTGGAGATTTATGATGTTTTCGGGAGATTAGCCCCCACCCCGGCCCTCCCCCAACCGGGGGAGGGAGAGATCCGTGTGGATGTTTCCGGCTTAGTTCCCGGCATTTACCTGGCGGTGGTGCGGGATAAAAACCATTTTATCGGTTCGGCGAAGTTCGTGGTGGTGAGGTGAGGGGGGCGTTATATCCGCTCGCTCACCGGCAGCCCGTACTCCTCCACCATTTTGATGTCCATGGTTTCGAGGTGGTCGAGGATGGGGTTGTAGATATCGGGCAGGACAGGGATGTGCACCCCTTTTTCGGTGATCTTTCCCTCCAGGATCATCTCTACGCCGCAGGCGGCGGGCAGGGCCACCGTCCGTGCCACCGAGGTGTCGGTCTGCTGCGTGCCGAAATCGAGCATGCGCGATTTGATAACTTCCTGCTTGCCACCAGGATAAGAGGCCAGGAAGGTGTGCTGCATCACAACCATGTCGCGCTCATCGGGCCGGATCATCATTTTGGCGATCATCAGGTCGGAAACGATCTCGAAGGGGCTGTCCTCGGTGCGGTTCACCGGTTCGTTGCTGAAAAGGCCGAGCCACTCCATGGCTACGACCGGGCGGGCGTTGAGCTTCAGGCCGAGCTTCGCGGCCACCCTAGCCACTATATTCTCGGTTGAATTTGCACCAATCATTTTAGCCATAAACCCCGCGTAGGATAAGCCTTCCAGGTTCATTTTATCATAGGAAAGAAGCTTCAGCGCCTTCATCGCATCGATGATCCCGCACCAGCCCTCGTAGCGGAAGGTGCCGCGCATGATCGTTCTGGCTTCGGGGATGCCGTAGAGTTCCTGGTAAGGGACGGAGTCCCTGTTGGGATAGACATCCAAAATGCCAACCTTCGGGAAATCAACTTTTAATGGGTTCTTGAACAAATCTTCCGTGGGGACATACACCACTTTGCCGTTCTTCAGGAAATTGCCGTCGTTGTTCCCGGCCATCACCACCCCCTTGGGGGCCCAGGTGAATTTATAGTGGAAAGGGTTTTCTTCGACTTCCGGTGCAACCAATGCACCGCAGAAGGAATAGAATTCCTCCACCTTTCCGCCTTTGCCGTGGATATGGTCGATGATCCGCATGGCCGACATATGGTCGATGCCGGGATCGAGGCCCAGTTCGTTCAGGATGATGATGCCGGCAGCCTTTGCTTCTGCATCGAGCGCCTTCATTTCAGGCTTTACATAAGAGGTAGTCACCATGTTCTTTTTCAGGCGGATACATTTCTTTGCCACCATGACATGGTATAAATACGGCAACAGGCTGACCGTCAGGTCATGATCAGCGATCATGCCATCAAGTTCGGCTTCCTGATCGACGGTCCACGCCAGCGACCGGCCGTTCGGGTGGCCCAGGATCATTTCATCGGCTTTCGACTTCGTACGAGTAGCCACCGTGACGATATAATTCTTATCAAGCAAATACCGGACGATGGGTTTTACGACCATTCCGGCGCCAAGGATGAGGATTTTTTTCATAGGGATTGTTATTAGTGGATTACTTTGATCAGATTATGTTGAGACGTAACATGTTACGTCTTTACTACTGGGGGGGTGTGATATACTCACGCATATACTCAAACCCCGGCGTAAACTCCCCCTTATACAGTATCATCGCCTTGCGGATCGGGTTGGGGAGCTTGAGTTTTGCAAAGGGCTGGTCGGAATCGGCTTTGGCGATGGGTGCCACGTAGCGGTGGAGCACTTCGCTGAAGAACTCCGACGCGTCGCGCGGCAGCTCGCTCGGTAGTATATCGACGGCCATGACCAGTAACCCTTCTCCCTTGAATCCGTCGGTTGGCCGGCGGGTGAAAGGATTGTAAACGAACACCGGGTTTTCGATCTCGGTGCCCCGGTGGGTGATCTCCACCGAGCCATCGGGATCGCAGGTGATGTCCCCTACTACGGTCAGTTTTGGTTTACCCTCCTTGAACATTTTTTCAGTGAAATCTTTCGTCAGCAGGCGCGGGTAGCGCGAGTCCCAGTAAATGCAATTCACCAGGACATCCAGATATGGAAGATATTTTTCGAATTGGCTGCGGTATTTTTCAGGGTGCATATAATAGTCATGCAGGTCGAATTTATCACCGGGGTTGATTGGTTCCACCAGGTGCTCTTCTTTAAAAACGACCTTGTAAATGATGTTGTCCGGCAGATGCGGATGCTTGGCCAGGGAAAAGATCTCATCCGGCAGGATCTCCTTCACCGGTAGCAGCGACAATATCTCCTGCGCCCCCTGGGAGACGTTCCCGTAACCGGTTACACCGACGATGAGTGGTTTCATAAATGTTGGCAGGCCCTTTTCGATGATCTTCTGCCCGACCTTCGACACCACCTTGCGCGCTTCGCCCAGCGAGTGGTAAGTATGGGTCTGTGCGATATCCAGGAACGGTGTGATGATGCCGGATTCTTCCAAACGCTGCCCGAGCGACCAGAGGGTGTTGATCATCCCGGCCAGACCGGCATATCTCCCGAAAAAGATCAGTCGCCTGCCTATTTCATCCACCACACACTCATAATCGATCAGGCTGCATTTCAACCCGATCAGTTTTTTCAGCATGGGCATGTTGTGCGACTGGCCTTTGATCACGTGGGAGAAAAAGATGTAGGTCTTATCGGCCTCCAGACGTTCAATGGGAATCTCCTTCACCCCGAATATAACAGGACACGAAGACAGGTCGTCCGTTACATTCGCCCCGACCGCTTCAAATTCTTCATCCGAAAAAACACGCTTGGCCGAGGTTTCCACACAAAATTCCAGTCCCTCCTCTTCGATCAGCTTTTTAATATGCACGGGAACCAGCGGTACGCGCCGCTCCATCACGTATTTGTCTTCGTAGCGAATGCCTATTTTCTTCATCGTCCGGTCTATTTTCATTTTCAAACTGTGCGGCAAACTTATAAAATTTCGGGGAGCGGTAATTGTAGTTCTGTTATTTTTTTAACAGAAAGGGATGAAATTGGAAAACCGGGATATCGAAAAATATTCTATGCTTTAGAACTAGCCACTTCGTCAATATACAATGATTTTACTTACTCGATATTCTTTATCTTTGTAAAAACAATAATGATTTACGATGATGGAAAGAATATCAATAACAGCTGTATACGTAGAAGTGCCAGAAGGCGGTTATGCCGCTTATGTTGAAGAGATCCCGGGAGTCAATACTCAGGGAGAAACCCTCGAGGAAGCAAAATCAAATTTAAAAGAAGCACTATTAATGGTCTTGGAAACAAATAAGATTCTGGCCCAAAAAACGCTCAATCAGGGCTTAAGGAGTATTCGGGAATCTGTTGCACTTTTATAAGCTCATGAAACGAGCCAAATTAATTAAGCATATTGAGGGTCAGGGTTGTTATTTTCTCAGAGAAGGAAGTAACCATACCATTTATTTCAATCCCCAGAATTCCAGAATATCAACTATACCAAGACATTCGGAAATCAAATTTTTTATCGCGCAAAAAATCTGCAAAGATCTTGAAATAATTCCACCTATAGAGAGATAGATCCTACTCCTGGGATTAATTGTTTACTATAGTTTCTCCTTAATCTATCTACAAAATCCCAACATTTTTGTACCTTTGCAGCCTCATTCGGGTATCGATTGATTTTGACGCGTAATTCATTCATTTACAATTAATAAAGAAGAAAATATGGCAAAAAGCAAATTTGTCTACACCTTCGGGAATAAGAAAGCTGAAGGTAACGCGGCCATGAAGGGGCTGCTGGGAGGAAAAGGGGCTAACCTGGCCGAAATGAACCTGATCGGGATACCTGTCCCGCCCGGATTCACGATCACGACCGAGGTCTGCACCCAGTATTACAAGATGGGAAAAGAGCAAGCCCTCGATATGATCCGCAAGGAAGTGGAAAAAGGTGTGGCTTATGTCGAGAAGATCATGGGCAATAAATTCGGCGATGATACCAACCCGTTATTGCTTTCGGTGCGCTCCGGCTCAAGGGCTTCCATGCCCGGGATGATGGATACGGTCCTCAACCTGGGGCTAAGCGAAAAAGCTGTCGCCGGCCTGGCTAAAAAGACGGGAAATGACCGTTTTGCATGGGATTCATACAGGCGTTTCGTACAGATGTACGGCGACGTGGTGCTGGGGCTCAAGCCCGCTTCCAAGGAAGATGTCGACCCGTTTGAAGAGATCATCGAAGAGATGAAAGAAGAAAAGGGCGTTGAAAACGACAATGAACTGACCACGGCTAACCTCAAGGAACTGGTGAAAAGATTCAAGGCTGCCGTCAAGAAAAAGACGGGCCACAGTTTTCCGACCGACCCGTGGGAGCAGCTCTGGGGTTCAATCGTAGCGGTTTTCAGCAGCTGGATGAACGACAGGGCGATCTATTATCGCAAGCTGAACAATATACCCGAAGAATGGGGGACTGCTGTGAATATCCAGGCAATGGTATTCGGCAATATGGGTGACAATTCGGCTACCGGCGTAGCGTTTACCCGTGATGCCGGCACCGGCGAAGACCAGTTCAACGGCGAATACCTCTTCAACGCACAGGGAGAAGATGTGGTATCCGGTATCCGGACACCGCTGCAGATCACGAAGATCGGCTCGCAGCGCTGGGCTGTCCTGGCCAACATACCGGAAGAGATCAGGGCGGAGAAATATCCCTCACTGGAAGAGGCCATGCCCGAAATTTACAAGGAACTCGACAAATACCAGCAAAAGCTGGAAGATCATTATACCGACATGCAGGACCTGGAATTCACCATCCAGGAAGGCAAGCTGTGGATGCTCCAGACCCGCAACGGCAAGCGTACCGGCGCCGCTATGGTCAAGATCGCCATGGATATGCTGAAGCAGAAGATGATCAATGAAAAGACAGCCATCATGCGGAACGAGCCCAACAAGCTCGATGAACTGCTGCACCCGGTATTCGATACCGGCGCTATGAAAAAAGCCAATGTACTGGCCAAGGGACTTCCGGCTTCTCCCGGCGCCGCCACCGGCCAGGTGGTATTCTTTGCCGACGACGCCGAAGCATGGGCAAACCAGGGCAAGGACACGATCCTCGTCCGCATCGAAACCTCCCCTGAAGACCTGAAGGGAATGAACGTGGCGCGGGGTATCCTCACCGCCCGCGGCGGGATGACCTCACACGCGGCCGTAGTGGCACGCGGCATGGGAAAATGCTGCATATCGGGCGCCGGCAGCGTCAAGATCGATTACAAGGCCAAGACCATGACCATCGACGGAAAAGTTTACAAGGAGGGCGACTGGATCTCTTTGAACGGCACCACCGGTGAAATGTACGAAGGCAAGATCGAAACCCGCGACCCTGAACTCAGCGGCGACTTCGGCGAACTGATGCAGCTGGCCGACCGTTTTGCCAAAATGTATGTCCGGACCAACGCCGACACCCCGCACGACGCCGCCAAAGCCAGGAGCTTCGGCGCCAAAGGGATCGGCCTGTGCCGCACCGAGCATATGTTCTTCGAAGGCGACCGGATCATGGCCATGCGCGAAATGATCCTCGCCGGCGATGAGGCCGGAAGGCGCAAAGCCCTCGACAAGCTGCTGCCCATCCAGCGTGAAGACTTTGAAGGTATCTTCGAAGCGATGCACGATCTGCCGGTGACAGTCCGCCTCCTGGACCCGCCACTCCACGAGTTTGTGCCGCATGAACCGGAAAACCAGAAAGAAATGGCCAAACAAATGGGCGTGACTGCGAAAGAGATCAAAAACAAGGTCGATGAGCTGCACGAAACGAACCCCATGCTGGGCCACCGTGGCTGCCGCCTGGGCAACACCTACCCGGAAATCTCCGAGATGCAGGCCAGGGCGATCATAGAAGCCGCCGTGAATCTCAAGAAACGCGGCATTAACGCCGTACCGGAGATCATGATCCCGCTGACGGGCACCCTGAAGGAGATGAAGTTGCAGGAAGACATCGTCAGAAATACCGCCGAGAAGGTATTTGCCGAGAAACAGGACAGGGTGGATTATCTCGTCGGCACCATGATCGAAGTACCGCGCGCCGCCATCACCGCCGATGAGATCGCCGAATCGGCAGAGTTCTTCTCCTTCGGCACCAACGACCTCACCCAGATGACTTTCGGGTATTCCCGCGACGATTCGGGCAAGTTCCTGCCGGTTTACCTGCAGAAAGGGATCCTCAAATACGATCCGTTCCAGGTACTCGACCAGGAAGGCGTTGGCAAACTGATGAAGATCGCCGTGAAGAAAGGCCGTGACACCCGCAAGAAACTGAAGATCGGCATTTGCGGCGAGCACGGTGGAGAACCCTCTTCCGTTGAGTTCTGCCATTCACTCGGATTCGACTATGTCTCCTGTTCACCCTACCGCGTGCCTATCGCCAGGCTCGCCGCAGCACAGGCTGTTGTCAGGGGGAAACTGGCTGAAAAGGCTGAAAAGGAAGAAAAGAAGAAAGAGAAGAAAGGCAAAAAGAAAGGCAAGAAGTAGCCAAAAAAGGACCATATATGAATTTATGCAGAAATTAATAAATTTGCCTGTTTAACTATTTCAATAAAACATATTATACCAGAATGGCATTAAACCACGAAAAAATCAGACAGGACCTTATCAGTTACGGCATCACCGATTTGAAAGAGGTCTATCATAACCTCCCCTATGAAGAACTTTTCAAACATGAAACCGATCCCTCGCTGGAGGGATTCGACCGCGGGTTTGTCACCAATACCGGGGCTGTTTCGGTAGATACGGGAATTTTCACCGGCCGCTCCCCGAAAGATAAGTTCATCGTCGATGAGGAGACCTCCCGTCAAAATATATGGTGGAAGACTGGGGGCAGAAAATCATCGGATAACAAACCCATTACCGAAGAAACATGGAAAGATCTTTACACCCTGGGAGCGAAACAGCTTTCGGGTAAAAAGCTCTACGTACAGGACGGTTTTGCCGGGGCCAATGAAGATACACGTCTCCGTATCAGGGTAGTGACCGAAGTAGCCTGGATGGCCCACTTTGTGAAAAATATGTTCATCCGGCCGACGGAAGAAGAGCTGAAGACGTTTGTCCCCGACTTTGTTATGCTGAATGCCTGTATGGTGACCGATCCCGGCTGGGAGAGACATAAGCTGCACAGCGAGGTTTTTGTGGTTTTTAACCTGAAAGAAAAACGGGCGGTAGTGGGAGGTTCCTGGTATGGCGGCGAGATCAAGAAGGGCTTTTTCTCCATTATGAACTACTACCTGCCCCTGAAAGGGATCGCGGCCATGCACTGCTCGGCCAATATGGGCAAAGAAGGCGATACGGCCATATTTTTCGGCCTTTCCGGAACAGGCAAAACTACCTTGTCAGCCGACCCCAAACGCGCCCTGATCGGTGACGACGAGCACGGCTGGGATGATGACGGCATTTTCAATTTTGAAGGGGGATGTTACGCCAAATGCATTCACCTCAGCGAAGAAAAAGAGCCCGATATCTACCGCGCCATCCGACGCGATGCGTTGCTGGAAAACCTGGTTTATGACGAGAAAACCGGCGAAATCGATTTCAGCAACAACACCAAAACGGAAAACACCAGGGTCAGTTACCCGATCTATCATATCGACAACATTGTCAAACCGGTATCCAAAGGCGGGCATCCGAAAAAGGTGATCTTCCTGACCGCCGATGCCTTCGGGGTACTGCCGCCGGTGGCCAAACTGACCGAAGACCAGACGGAATATCACTTCCTGAGCGGGTACACGGCCAAGGTAGCCGGCACCGAGCGCGGGATCAGGGAACCGGTCCCATCGTTTTCCGCCTGTTTCGGCGCCGCCTTCCTGCTGCTGCATCCCACGGTCTATGCTACTGAACTGATCCGGAAAATGAAAGAGCATGGCTCCACCGCCTACCTGGTGAATACCGGATGGGTCGGCGGCCCTTACGGCGTAGGGGAAAGAATGGACCTGCCCTCCACCCGCAAGATCATCGACGCCATCCTGGAAGGCAAACTGGATGATACAGAATATGAAAACCTCCCCTACTTCAACCTGGCGATTCCAAAAGCCGTTCCGGGCGTCGACAGCCATGTGCTCAATCCCAGGAATTCCTGGAAAAACCCGGAAGAGTGGGACGAGGCGGCTAAAAGCCTCGCTAAGAAGTTTATCAATAATTTCGTTGCATTTACTGACAATGAAGAGGGCAAGCGTCTGGTGGCAGCGGGACCGGTGTTGTAGTCGGCAGTTCGCGGTCAGCGGTCGGCAGTCAGCGGTCAACAATTTAACAGTTTAACACTTTAACAATTTATCCCTTTATCCTTGCATCAAATCTTCGTAGCATCGGACGGTACGGGGCGGACGGCGGAACAGGCTGTCCGGGCCGCGATGACGCAGTTCCCCGATCAGGATATTGATATCCAGCGATTCAGCGATATCCGGACGGTATTGCAGCTTCAGGAGCTGGTGCAACTGGCTGTTCAGCAAAAAGCCTTCATCGTTCATACATTGGTCAGCGATAAGCTGCGGGAAGAGCTTTTCCGCATCGCCCGCCTGCGCAATGTAGAGACCATCGATCTGATGGGACCTTTACTCGACCGCATGTCAGACCAGTTCTCCGCCAATCCCAGCGAACAGCCGGGCCTGTACCGTGTGCTGAATGAATCCTATTTCCGCCGCATCGAAACCATGCAATTTGCTTTCAATCACGATGATGGTAAAAGGATCGAAGAACTTCACAAAGCCGAGATTGTATTGCTGGGTGTCAGCCGCACCTTCAAAACCCCGCTGAGCATTTACCTTGCATTCAAGCACTGGTTTGTGGCCAATGTACCTATCGTTCTCGGTATCCCTGTCCATGAGATCATTTGTAAAATCCCTCCCGAGCGGGTATTCTGCCTGACAACTTTCCCCAACCGGCTGGCCCAGTTGCGCCGCGCCCGCCAAGACCGGCTCGGCGGCACCTCCTTTGATTATGCCAACCCTGACTATGTCAAAAGAGAATGCCTGTATGCCTCCCAGATCTTTTCAGGCCAACCCAAATGGCAGAAAATCAACGTCACCAGTAAATCCATAGAAGAGATCGCCGCGGAGATCATCGCGCTGATGCCGAAGCGTTATGAGGAAACGGAAGGGGATGTTGGGTTGTAGTCGATAGTCGTTAGTCGATAGTCGTTAGTCAGCGGCCTGTCCCGAGCGAAGCGAGGGATCAGCGGTCAGCGGTAATGGTTGGTTTTTTTAAATTTCTGTTAACAATTGTGTGAGTTAATTGTTTAGGCTTTAAAAGTCAACTATATGAGCCATAACAACTTTATTAATGAAATGTATCTTGCCATCGATGCAAGAGATACAAATAAATTGGTCAGTTATATGACCGATGATGCGAAATTCATATTTGCAAATATACCTCCTGTCGAAGGGAAATCAAACATAAGCGGATTTCTGGACGGTTTTTTTAAATCCATCAAAGCCATCAGCCATAATGAGATTGAATCATGGAATGCTGGGGAGGTGTGGTTCGTGACAGGGAAAGTTACCTATACCCGGCATGATGATTCGATTTTGCAGGTACCTTTTGGGGTAATTTTAAAAATGAGGGATTCTCTGATAAAAGATTACCAGATTTTTGTGGATGCCTCCGAATTATATAAATGAGGAAGTTGTCAGCGAATCGCCGACTAATTCAGCATCACCGGCATGACCAGCATCAGGATATCCTCATCCTGGTTCTCATTGTCGATGGGCATGATCAGGCCGGCGCGGTTGGGTGCCGACATCTCAAATTTAACCTGTTCGGTGTCGATATTGGTGATCATATCCTGCAGGAATCTTGAATTGAACCCGATCTCCATGTCTTCGCCTTCGTAGCTGCAGGTGAGCCTTTCCCTGGCTTCGTTGGAGAAGTCTATATCTTCCGCCGAAAGGAGCAATTCCTTGCCGGAGAGACGGAAACGCACCTGGTGGGTTGACTGGTTGGCAAAGAGCGCCACACGTTTTATCGAATTGAGCAATTGGTTGCGATCGACTGTCAGCACGTTGGGATTGCTGGTCGGGATCACCGCTTCGTAATTGGGGTATTTCCCGTCGATCAAACGGCAAATCAGCCTGAAATCTTCAAAGATAAACAAGGCGTTGGTCGGGTTATATTCAATTTTCACCTCTAATTCCTTATTGGCCAGGATGCCTTTCAGTTGATTCAATGGTTTTTTGGGAAGGATAATAGCGGTGACCTGCTCGGACCGGGCGTCTTTCCTGCGGTACCTGACCAATTTATGGGCATCGGTGGCCACGAATGTCAGGTGATCGGGAGAAAGCTCGCAATAGACGCCCGACATTACCGGACGTAACTCATCGCTGCCGGTTGCAAAAATGGTCTTGTTTATGGCATCGACCAGCACACCGGCGGTAACGGTCAGCGTAGATGTCCCGTCAAGCGCCGGTGATTGCGGGAATTCATCGCTGCTGTGCCCGCTCATCTTGTATTTCCCTTCTCCTGCTGAAATCTCCACCAGCAAGGATTCCGGGTTAATATCAAACACCACCGGAATATCTGAAAAGGTTTTCAGCGTATCAAGCAATATCTTAGCCGGGATAGTGACCGAACCAGGCTCCTCTGCTTTGGTCAGAGGCATGGAAACGGTCATGGTCGTCTCCAGGTCCGACGCCGTCACAAACAACAGATCTTCTTTCAGTTCAAATAAAAAGTCGTCGAGGATAGGAAGGGTGTTGGAGGAACTGATAACACCGCTGAGGGCTGAGAGATTCCGCAGCAATACCGAACTTGATACGATAAATTTCATACGGGTGACTGATTAGATTTAACTTTTGTTATCATTGTAAAAATACTTAAAAATGAAACTACATCATCATATAACCTGTTAGTTTCTTAACAATTTTTTCACATTTGATGATTTGGCATTTTTTTTGACCTGCCCGGGCGGAATTTGGACTCTTCGCCCTTTAGCAGGCGCCTGATGTTTTTCCTGTGGGTGATCGGGATAAACAGGGCGACAAATATAGACAATCCTATCAGGAAAAGCGACTGCTGATGAAAGAGAAAAATGTCGATGATCGGGAATGAGATAGCGGCAATGATCGAACCCAGGGAGACATAACCGAAAATCAGCAGTACCAGGATAAAAACCAGGAGAACGATCCAAACCGCAACCGGGTAAAGTGCCATACCGACCCCAAGCATGGTGGCTACGCCTTTTCCTCCACGGAAGCCGGCGAAAACCGGGAAGACATGCCCGGTCACAACCGCCACTGCCAGAATGATCTTCAGTATCAGCAGCTGCGGATCATCAGCAGGTGCGGTTAGCAGGAAATCGGCCAATTTCACAGCCAGCCATCCTTTGAAAACATCGAAAACAAAAACCGGGATCCCTGCTTTCCAGCCCAGCACCCTGATGGTATTGGTAGCGCCGGCATTTCTACTGCCATGCTCCCGGATATCAAGCCTGAAAAATATCCTTCCGACCCAGACAGAAGTGGGGATGGAGCCGAGGAGGTAGGCAAGGAAGACGAGTGTCAGGGAGAGGGGAGTCATTGGTTCTTGGTTCTTGGTTCTTGGTTCTTGGGATTGTTATGGGGATGTTTCGAGGCGGCGAAGGAAGTCGACCAGGCGGCGGCGGGTGGAGATCATGTATTCGTATTTCTCATCCATGCCGGGTTTGCTTTGCATCCTGCGTTCCTGCTTCACCGATTCTATCCTGTTGTTGAAAGTCATATCGGATCCCAGTGCCTGCATGATCCCGCTGCGGTAATCGAAGAAATACCATTGCTTCGGGTTCAGCTCCAGGTATATGGTCATCACATCACCGGAACGACGCCGGATCAGTTCGATAGTGCCATTCACATAACGGTTCACCGCATTTTTCCCGATGCTCAGGATGCCGATGGGCCCTGCCGAGACATAGGAATTTGTCCTGTCATTCCAGTAAAGCCTCACATCGGTGAGCAAAAGCGTATTGATCAGCTCATCCGGCATTCTGCGGAAATTGCCGTATAATCCCAGTTCGGAAATAAGATCGCCCGTTTTCCCTTTCCCCATGACATACTCCAGGTAATCCTGATACATTTTTCGGGTAATATCAAGTCCTGGCAGGTTAGCGGCCAGAACACTGTCGGCCATGACGTTCAGGGCAGGTTCGCTGAAAAGGAAATTGAATGCCAGGGTCATGCTGAAAACAGCAGAGTCGGGAATAGCCATATACCTGATCTGTCCGAAGGAGGATAAATCGACATAATTGAATGCCAATCCCAGGCCGACCGCCCCGGATGTTTCGACAATACAGGTTCTCCTATTCAGCAACAGTTCATTGGTTTTGCCCGGGGTCCTGGCATCCTCAACCGATACAATCCTGTAACCGTCAACATCAACATCAAAAAACACTTCGCCCGTTACCGTTGCCAGGATGGTATCCCCGGCTGTCGCCCTGGGTGAAAACCAGGCGGTGTATATCTTCTCATCATAATCAGAGATGAGCACGCCCAGATCGAGCTGCCCTCCTTCCAGGTTAGCCAATGGCTGCTGAACAGGTATCCTTACACCGGCAGGATCAACCCAGGCTTTGAAATAAACCCATTGCTTTGGCTGGTCGGTGAAACAGCTTTCTGTTGTTTGAAAACCGCCTTCCAGGAACAAATCCTTACGGCCGGATTGAATTTCGACATTGCCTATATATGTGAAATAAGGGTTTAACTTGAAATTGAGTTCCCTGCTGACAACCCCTGAAGCAAAGGTTCTTATTTCAGTCCCCACCGAAATGGATGTCAGTGGAAATACTTGAATATCAATACCTGAACCGGCATACTGGTACATTCCTTTGGCTTCAAAATACCGTTTTGAATGAATGTCGACTTCCGCTTCCCTGATCAGGTGATACTGGGAGGCCGTATCGGTTAAAATCACTGCATTGGCCAGTTTCTGTATCTGGCCGCCCTGTAATATCCTGACATCTCCCTGGTCAGGGAAAATGGCGGCATCGGCCACGCGGATCAGCTTTACATCCTCTGCATCAATCACGTAACTGGTAAGGTCATAACGGGCTGTGACCGAAAAGAAAGACAATGAATCCATCAACGGATTGGTGGACAAGAATTCAGATTCCGATAAATTAAGCTTTAGCAATTCACTCCTGCCCATCGTATCGATCCCTCCATACTTCATTCCCAGGTCATTATACAGCAACATCTCTTTCCGGTCCATATACCAGTCGATATTATCCATGAAGCAAACAAAATTATTGTAGGGGAAGGATACCGTCGATCCCTTTTGGTTGGTCCTGAATTCGACCGTTCTCAAATCAAAATCAACATAGGTGCGGTACTGTTCCGCCGTTACGGCAAGGTCGCGGGAACCTTCGGCAAAAAGCCGGAAATCAAGTGTGTCAGCTTCGAGGGTATGATGTTTTAACTGGAAATAATCCGACATCAATTCAACATTTTCAAAGCTGGCCTTACCGGTTCCATCCAGGCCTCCTGAAGAATAATTCAGGTTTCCGGTAAACATGACAAGGCTGTCATAGATCTGTGCAGAGGAAGTGGTGGTTCTTACCCGGAATTCATCATTATACGGATACCATCGGTGTGAGGTTTTCTCAGCGACCAATCCGGGATATTCAACCGCTGCCAGTTGTTGCCCGATTACGAAACTATGCGCTGATTGAACGATCATTTGATCGGGATAGAACAGAAAATCATCCGAAACGGTCCTTGATGTCAGAAAGGTGAGCTCACCATCACCTCTTAATCCTCTATTGCTCAAATTGATCTCCTGGTAAAACTGCCCTGATCCTCCATAAACAGGATAACCCTCATCCGGCACCTGGTGAAGGAAGCCAAGGGAATAATCCGGTTGAACCTTCAGGGGCTGGCCGATATTCGGGAAGATCCCGGCTGACAACAGGTATCCGTCAAAATGCAGGTTATCAGTAGTAAAATTATCCAAACTGTCGATGACAAATGCATAAACGTGGTATGCAAATTTTTCACGGTCATATTGCGGCATATGGTCATAATAGACAAACGACTCCTGCTCGCTGATAAAAACAGGGAATGAAGGAAAAGGCTGCATGCCCGATTTGTTGGTCGGATGATCGATCAGTATTTTACCACTTAACTTTTCCAGCACACTGCCTACTTTACGCAGTGCAGCCACACCACGTTCATCTCTTTCGAAAGATTTAACCTGGAAAACAAGCGAATCGATGAACGGCAGGTTCAGCCTGAAGGAATCGTACTCAAAATAGCAGTCATGGGCATGGAAATCAAATAAGCCGGCCTTTACCAGTCCTGAGAAACTGAAATCCATACCTTTCTTCAGCACGATCTCTTTATCCTCCGGGAAAATATAAACCTGCTGTGAATCACTCAGGAAAACCTGTTCTACCCCTCGTATGGTCAAATCCAAATTCCGCAGGTCGAGGAGGGCATTACTCATATTGTCTGTTTCCGACTTTATCTTGATCACATCATAATCCCTCCGTCCGACACTGGCTTCGATGGCTTGTCCAAGCCTGTCCTGGATAATCGCCTTATCATTGACCAAATCATAATATAAATAACCCTGGATGCTGAGCCTGAGCATCATGGATTTGACCTGGTCGGGGGCTTTATTCATGAACTGGGCCAGGGAATTAGGGGTTATTTCATGGGTAGCATATGACCTGGAATAATCCCGGATGATATATAGCGGGTTTTTATCATCAATCCCCTGTAACCTGTAAAACTCATATTTTGAAAAAAAACTGCCGGATATAAATTCATTCACACTGACCCTGCTGATTCCCGGAACCGATTCAAACTGAATGGTATCCGTATCGATATCCCAGTACATAGCCCCGCTGTACATATCAATCGCATGGTATCCGTTGAAAAAAGGACTCTGTGAAATGCCTGATTCAGGCCGGAACATGACAAGCTGCCGCCTGTCGCCGAAATACTTCATCTGAAGCCCCGGGTGATAAATGGAATCTCCGTTTGTGTATATACTTAACGACGATGGGTTGGCAGTGATCTGTTCCCCCTGTATACGGAACGCATTGGACCGGATGTGTGCCTTGATCCGGCCTCCGCCGGATATAAACAGCGAGGCATTTTGATTGACCTCACCTGACCCGATGACGCGTGATCCCTCCACGCTAAAGCCACCTAGGTAATCGATATTTTTGAAAAGATTCCTGATCTCGTAGTTTTTAAGATATGAAGAGAATTGCGGGTAACTGGAGCCGGGGCCAGGTGCGCTGGTAAGCACTTTCTCTTCAAACATCCCGAAAATAGGCTCCCTGAAATACTTCTTGTTGATCAATCGCACCGAATCGGCCCTGTATTCCGATAATTTCAGGTTGATGTTGTAGGATGATAAATCTGCATATACCGAATCGCGGGGCAACCTGACCCTTTCCCACGTAACTCTTCCCCTTTGTCCTGACCAGAACTGCGCTTCAGGATAAAATGCGCCGGAAGTGCCAAAAATCCGGGAGGTGTCACGCCTGGAGGTGCAAACAAGGTCGGTCCTTTTGTATAAAACCCGTATGGCGGTGTCGTAATCCAGGTGAAGGCTCGTATCGGAGACATACCAGGTGGATGAAGAAGTCCGGTTAAGAACCCCGTTGTTTACCAAATCAGCATATTGCTCAAGATAAGCCTGCATTTGCCTGAGGTTAAGGCCTGCAGACTTATCTTTCAGTACCTGAGACCAGATCACTATCGCCTCCCTGTTGCCTTTCTTCTTTAATCCATGAATGATAGAAATGAAGTTGTAAAAATCGGGATGGGGACTGAGCCGGCGTTGGAGCAAATCGTTGGCGTTGCTGATGACCATCGCCCTTTCCTTATCGTTGTATTCGTTGGAATTCCAGGAAGCCACAAATGGGTTCAGCAACCCCCTGATCTTTATTCCGAGGGCAGGGCTGCTGATTCCGGAAAATAAAACCTGTATCTCATCCGAAAATTGCAGCGGGTCTTCTGAAAAATTCTTTACATGTTGTGCCTGCGATGCCGAAATCCAAAAGAAAAAGGCGATCAAAAGAGATATTTTGATTAAAAAAACTTTCATGCTTTCAATTTACTAAATAGCACCACCGCCCAGTCATTCAAAGTTCTGGTTCCTTCATATTTCATGCCTTTGGCCTTCGCGGATGCCTTGATCATATCAGTATCAGATTCATAAAAACCGCTCAGGAGCAATTGACCTTCCGGCTGCAATCCCATTACATATTTTTCCATATCCTGTATAAGCACATTCCGGTTGATATTGGCCAGGATCAGGTCATATTTTTCAAGCCCTATGACGGAAGAATCCCCCAGTTGGGCAATGCCTTCGGTAACCCTGTTATTCCTCAGGTTTTCGAAGGCATTCTGCCAGGTCCACTCGTCGTTGTCAACAGCCATAACGTGCCGGGCGCCCATTTTATTGGCCAGGATCGCCAGTATTCCCGTTCCGCAGCCCATGTCGAGCACCTCTTTCCCGTTGATGTCCAGATCCATCAGCCAGCCAGCCATGAGCTGGGTCGTGGCATGATGCGCCGTACCGAACGACATTTTCGGCTCGATGACGATTTCATATTGCATGCCCGGCAAAGATGGATGAAAAGGGGCCCTGACACAGCACTTTTCCCCGATGATCACCGGCTCGTAATGCTTCTCCCATTCCTCATTCCAGTTCTTATCTTCCAGCGGTATAACCAATACTTCAACTTCCGGATAATTACTCAGCAGCGACAAGTCATGCATGGAGTTTTTCTTGTAAAGTTCAGCAGGGATGAATGCACTTACCAGACCTTCCTCTTCCTGGAAACTGTCAAATCCTATTTCAGCCAATTCCGCAACCAGCAGATCCGCCTCAAACCCCAATGGAAAATTAGAAAACTGAACTTCCAAATATCTCATATCCCTATGCTCTACGCTATACGCTCTACGCCCTACGCCCTACGCCCTACGCGCCCGCTCCCGCAGCGTGCACAATCTGCACAAACTCCTCCGCTGTCAGCGAAGCGCCGCCGATAAGCCCGCCATCGACATCGGGCATGGCAAACAGTTCCGTGGCATTCTTGCCATTGCAGCTCCCGCCATAGAGGATGGTCTTTTCAGCCGCCGCTTCAGCCCCGAATTTCCTGGCAATCAGATCACGGATAAAGAAATGCATCTCCTGGGCCTGCTCCGGCGTGGCAGTGATCCCTGTACCGATAGCCCACACCGGCTCATAAGCGATGATCAGGGTATTGAAATCCTCCGCAGACAGCTTGAACACCGTATTTTCAAGCTGCTGTTTCACCACTTCAAAATGACGGCTGACCTCGCGGTCCTGCAACACCTCCCCGCAGCAGAAAATGGGCACCAGGTTTTCCTTATGGGCCATTTTTACTTTGTCCAGCAGCATTTCATCCGATTCATGAAAGTACTTTCTCCGCTCGGAATGCCCGATGATACAAAAGTCGATATGCATGGAGCGCAGCATGGCGGCCGAGATTTCACCGGTATAAGCGCCCGATTCATACTGGCTTACATTTTGAGCCCCGATAAAGACCGGGTAATCGGCCGTAATATCGCCCGCCATCTCAAGAAACACATATGGCGGACAAAGGATAGCGTCCACATGTTCTGGCTTGCCCTGTTCGTCGAGCAGTTCGATAATATCGGTGATCAGATCCTCGGCCTCTTCGAAGGTCTTGTTCATCTTCCAGTTGCCGGCTACGATTTTTGTTCTCATGATGTTTGGTGTTAAATTTTGATGGGGGCAAAGGTAGGAAAAAGTCAGCAGTCAGCGGTCAGCGGTCGGCGGTCAGCGGTCAGCGGTCGGTGGTATTCATTCATTTGTTAAATTTGACCAGATTTTTACACAATGGCCTTGTCTTGGAATGAAATCAGGTCGAGAGCGGTGGCATTTTCAAAAGACTGGGAAAATGTGACCAGTGAAGATGCCGAAGCCAAATCTTTTTGGGATGCGTTTTTCACCGTGTATGGTATTTCCCGCCGCCTGACAGCCACCTTCGAACAACCGGTCAAAAGACTGGATGAATCGACCGGCTATATCGACCTGTTATGGAAAGGCACTATCCTGGTGGAGCACAAATCAAGGGGGAAAAGCCTTGACAAAGCCTACCGACAGGCGCTTGATTATTTTCCGGGACTGAAAGATTATGAGCTGCCAAAATATGTGCTGGTTTCCGATTTCGCCCGCTTCCGCCTCTATGATCTGGAAGAAGACCGCCAGGTTGAATTTGAACTGAAAGACCTTTACCGGCACATCAAAGAATTCGGATTCATCGCAGGGTACCAGAAACAGGTGTTTAAAGATGAAGACCCTGTTAATATCCATGCAGCCGAGCTCATGGGCAAACTGCATGACAAGCTGAAAGAGGTGGGTTATACGGGCCATCCGCTCGAACTGTACCTGGTCAGGCTGCTATTTTGCCTGTTCGCCGATGATACAAGCATTTTTGAAAGGGACCATTTCCAGAACTTCATCCTGAACCGTACTCGTGAAGACGGCAGCGACCTGGGCTCCAGGCTCGGGGAGTTGTTTTATATTCTCAACCAACCAAAAGAGCAACGGCTGAAAAACCTCGACGATGACCTGAACGTGTTCCCATACGTGAATGGGAGACTTTTTGAAGAACAGCTTCCTCCGGCGGCATTCGACAGCAGGATGCGAAATATCCTGCTGGAATGTTGCGCCCTGAACTGGGGAAAAATATCACCGGCCATTTTCGGCTCTTTGTTTCAAAGCGTGATGAATCCCGTCGCCAGACGTAACCTGGGCGCTCATTATACCTCCGAAAAGAATATCCTCAAAGTTATTAAACCGCTCTTTCTCGACGACCTGTGGAAAGAGTTTGAAGCTGTCAGGGGCAACCGCAGCAAATTATTACAGTTCCACGATAAGATATCCCAGTTGCGATTTCTCGATCCGGCTTGCGGTTGCGGTAATTTCCTGGTAATTTCATACCGGGAGCTGCGCCTGCTGGAGCTGGAGATCATCAAAACCCTGCAGAAAGGCCAGCAAATGACCGATGTTGCCGAACGGCTCAAACTGAATGTGGACAGGTTCTATGGCATCGAGTTAGAGGAATTCCCATCGCAGATCGCCCAGGTGGGTATGTGGCTGACCGATCACCAGATGAACCTCAGGGTAAGTGAAGAATTCGGCGAATATTACATCCGCCTGCCGCTGGTCAAACGGCCCAATATTGTCCAGGGAAACGCCCTGCAAATAGACTGGCAAAGCCTGATCGATCCCATCCCCTGGGAGAAAAAAGAACAACGCTTCGACTATATCTATGGCAATCCGCCCTTCATCGGTTCGAAAATGATGAATGAATCGCAACGAATTGATATAAAAGAACTTGCTGATGAGGCCAAAGGATCGGGCGTACTCGATTATGTTTCCGGGTGGTACCTGAAATCAGCCCGGTATATCAGCCAATCGGATACATTCAAAACAAAATGTGCATTTGTCTCCACGAATTCTATCTCTCAGGGCGAACAAGTGGGTATCCTTTGGAAGGAGTTGTTCAATAAATATAAGATCAAAATTCACTTCGCCCACCGGACCTTCAAGTGGAGCAATGAAGCGCGGGGAAAAGCAGCCGTGCACGTGGTGATCGTCGGCTTTTCGAATTTCGACGTTGCAAATAAAAAGATCTTTGAGTATGAGGATATTAAAGGTGAACCGCATGAAATTTCTGTTAAAAACATTAATCCCTATTTAGTTGAAGGAAATGATGTATTTATTGAAAATAGAGGAAAGCCTATCTGTAATGTACCGACAATTTCATTCGGAAATATGCCAAATGATGGTGGTTTTCTTTTACTTGATGAAGCTGAAAGAGATATAATGATGACAAAACATCCTGAATCAATAAAATTTATTAAACCAATAATTAGTGCAAAGGAGTTTCTGCATAACAAAAAGAGATTTTGTATTTGGTTAAATGGTGTGAGTCCACATGAATATAGGCAGAATGAAGAAATTATTAACAGAATTCAAAGTGTTAAAATATATAGACTGAAAAGTAATCGATTAACAACAAGAAATCTAGCTTATTACCCTTCAATTTTTGGTGAAATAAGGCAACCTTCAACAAATTATATTCTTATTCCAAGGCATTCGTCCGAAAATAGAAAGCAAATTCCTATTGGATATTTTTCACCAGATTTTATTGTTGCGGACAGTTGCAATTTTATTGAGAATATCACACTTTACCATTTCGGGATTCTACATTCGGAAATGCATAATGTTTGGGTCAGGTACGTTTGCGGAAGATTAAAAAGTGATTTCAGGTATTCAAATTCGATCGTCTACAACAATTATCCCTGGCCTGAAGATCGGTCGGAGAGGCAGAAGAAGGCAGTGGAGGAGGCGGCGCAGCGGGTGCTGGATACCCGGTTACAGTTTCCCGGCAGCAGCCTGGCCGATTTGTACGACCCCCTCACCATGCCGCCGGCCCTTGTCAAAGCCCACAACGCGCTCGACAAGGCCGTGGACCATTGCTATCGGTCCCAGCCTTTCCCGAACGAAACAAAACGGATAGAATTTCTCTTTGATCTTTATGAAAAATATTCCTCCGGCTTATTCAGGGAAGAAGTAAGCAGGAAGCGGAAAATACCGTAAAGCCCGCCGATCCCTCGCTTCGCTAGGGACAGGCCGCTGACAGTTGACCGCTGACCTGCCGCTATAAAATATTAGTGTCAGAACACTGAACAAATTTCAACTTCGCCGAAAGTGATCTACAATCAGAAAAAAAAGGAAAGAGTCTGGAATTTCATCAAAGGAATTGGAAAAATACCAATTACAATCAGCGTTCTGTCAATCGTTGCCTTTTTGTATGACTTTGGCTTTGAGCATGAACCATCCATAAACAAATTCCTGCATACTGTTTACTACATGGTAATTTCGATTGGGGCAATATCTTTAGCAGCCAGATATATTTATAAAGATTTTCGGCCCGCTTTAAAGAGCATCCCCTTTGACCTTTTGTTGTTATTGTTTTATACTCTGCTTATTACCGAACATAATGGTTATCATACTCCCGGATTTTCGGGAATTCTGAAATACCATTTTTGGATTTACATTGCAATTTTTCTCGTTTTCTTCCGTGAGTTTTCAGCCATCAGGATAGAATTGAAAAGAGCGGTTTTAAACCCAGCGCAAATCTTCGTGCTGAGTTTTCTTTCTATTATCATCCTAGGTTCGTTTTTGCTTTTACTACCGAACGCCACTATAACGGAAATAAGTCTCCTGGATGCATTGTTTACATCCACAAGTGCGGTTTGCGTGACAGGATTGGTGGTTGTCGATACGGGCACTTTTTTCACGGAATTCGGACAAATCATCATTGGCTTGTTAATCCAGGTGGGTGGGCTGGGGATAATGACCTTCGCAAGCTATTTCGGCTATTTCTTTAAAGGCGGATCTTCTTTTGAAAACCAATTGGTGCTTCGGGATATTACAAATTCGGATAAAATTTCCGGGGTTTTTGCAATTCTCAAAAAAATCTTAATCGTAACTTTTCTTATAGAAGGTATTGGTGCGGTTATGATATTCTATAGTCTTGACAGTTCGATCATCCCTTCACTGGCCGACCGGATATTTTTTTCTATTTTCCATGCCATTTCCGGTTTTTGTAATGCTGGTTTTTCAACCCTTCCAAATAGTTTTTACGAAAATGCTTTTCAGTTTAATTATCCCCTTCACCTGATTGTCTCGTTTTTATTCATTCTGGGAGGATTGGGATTCCCCATTGTTTTCAATCTTTTGAAATTTCTTCAATTAAAGTTCAAATCATCATCTCTTTTTCTGATACGCAAAAAGCATCGAATCACCAATCCACGACTTATCAACATAAATACCCGCATCGTACTGATCACCACATTCGCACTGATTGTTGGGGGAACAACTGCCTTCTTCATTCTGGAGTTCAACAATACATTGGCCAGTCATGGTTTAACTGGAAAAATCGTTACGGCATTTTTCGGTGCAGTAACCACCCGAACAGCTGGTTTTAACACGGTTGACACGAGGGCATTAAATATTTCAACTGTACTAATTGTAATGTTTCTGATGTGGGTTGGCGCATCTCCGGCTTCAACGGGCGGCGGTATTAAAACAAGCACACTAGCAGTAGCCCTATTAAACATTGTAAGTATTGCAAAAGGAAAAAACCGGCTTGAGCTTTATAACAGGGAAATTCCTAAAAATTCAAATGACAGGGCATCTGCAATCATTGTGTTGTCGGTTATCGTAATAGCAACATCAATTCTGCTCATCTCATTTTTTGATCCTGAAAAAGGGCTGCTCAACATTTCGTTTGAGTGCGTTTCAGCATATAGTACGGTGGGACTGAGCAGAGGAATCACGGCAGATTTGAGCCCGGCCGGCAAGCTGGTTTTGATTTTCACCATGTTTATCGGAAGGGTGAGCATGCTAACGCTACTGATTGCAATTTACAGGAAAATATCCACGGAAGCATATCGCCTTCCGACAGAAAACATTCTTATAAACTAAATCAAATAAATCATGAAATTCATCATTATTGGGCTTGGCACTTTTGGTTCGTCACTGGCGGTCAAGCTAACCCAAATGGGGCATGAAGTAATAGGCGTTGACAAGCAAATTGATAAAATAGAGGATATCAAGGATAAAATAACCCATGCCATTTGTTCGGATTGTAAGCACCAAAATGCCATTGACAGCTTACCGCTAAAAAACACTGATGTGGTTATTGTAAGCATTGGCGAGGATGAGGGGGCAAACCTGTTGACAACCGCGTTGATAAAAAAAATGAATGTTCCAAGGTTAATCAGCAGGGCAGTATCTCCCATTCACGCAACCATCCTTGAGGCCATGGAAGTAACCGAAATTGTCAGACCTGAAGAAGAAACAGCGGAAAGATGGTCAAAAAAATTAACCTCAACCGGAATCCTGGATTCGTTTGAATTAACCGACAAGTATAGTGTGGTTGAGGTCGAAGTGCCAGAAAGGTTTGCCGGGAAAACTATCGCGGAGATTGGTTTCAACCGGCATTTCCAGGTGCTGGTGCTCACAATTATGAAAAACGTCAGGGAAAAAGGGATCCTGGGGGTTTTCAGAAAAGGCTCAAAGCTTCAAATTGAAGGTGTTGCCACCGCCCAGACTATCCTTGACAAAGGTGATATTATGGTATTGTATGGCCATAATGATAATATCCACAAATTGCTGAAAAGCGATTAGTTCATCATACAAATCGTAAAACTATTAAAGGAAATCAGTGAAAAACACCCCATTAACGTAACATTCGACGTATTTACAGACTGGGAAGATTTTTTAACATTATCGAAAGAAATAAAAAACGACGATAATTTAATTGTTATATTTAGCAGAAAGAAATTCCTTTCATATCATCCTGTAATGACAAAGATTCCAGTGTATTTCAGCAAATATTTACAATCGAACAGCCTTATTTTCATTTATCCGGCGCAATCTATTTCGATGCAGGAAGATAACATTGATCTTACAAGCCCCTCATTGCTTGAAGCCATCGAAAAAATTGATATTATAGGGAAGACGATGGCGAATATTTTTAAAAGGAAATAATCCCGCCGATCCCTCGCTTCGCTCGGGACAGGCCGCCGACCGCTGACCGCCGACCAAAAAACTACATCCCCGGGAACGCCTGCTTGATCACCTGGTAATCGGGCAAATCGCGCCAATGCCATTTTCCCAGCACAACCCCGTCTTTCAGCAGGATCAGCCCGGGGTTGGAGCGGATCATCATCTTCAGCTCAATGTCGTCGGCATGGTAAATCTCCCACTCGGGATGCTTGTCGTACCGCCATTTCTGTATGTCATGCTCCAGGCTGCCGGTGATCACAATGACGGAATAGCCGTCGTGATAAATATCATGATATAGCTGGTCCATCTTGCGAAAACCTTTTTTTGAAGCCAGTCTCAAACTATACGATACCACGAGGAACTGGTAATCGGGATTGCTGATGAATGTCTCGGTCAGGTCATAGCTTTCGGCATCGTAAATCTGAAGGGTATGGCCTTTGATAACTCCCGAATCGTCGGTCCGCTGATCGACGAATTCCCACTGCTCCATCCATTCGGGATCATTCCAGGGATAATGGGGGGAAAGATATTCCTTTCTTTCACCGGTAACCGTATTCTGATAGGTCAGGTATATTTTCGCTTCGCCCGGGTCATTGGGCACCAGGTCGGTCCCCACCTTCCACCCGAGGAAATCGATCCAGGGTATGTGACGGTACTGGTAGTAAGAAAAATAAGCGAAACCAAGGGCTATGACAAGCACGAAGATATTGGCTGCTTTCGGCGTGAGCCAAGGTTTGTACCTGTTCCTATAAAAGAAGATGATGATGACAAATACGATAAGCACAAGGTTCTTATAAAATGTCTCCCAGTTGGTGAGCTTAATGGCATCGCCGAAGCAACCGCAATCGGGAACCGGCTCATAAATGGCATCGAAAAATGTCAGTACCGTGAAAAAGAGCATCAGCAGAAAAAGAGGCCATGAAAGCTTTTTCAGCCTGAGGTTGATCAGCATGGCTACCCCGAGGGTAAATTCAAGGGTGCACAGTAGGATGGATAGGGACAATGTCAGCGGGATGGCCCATTCCATCTCGTATGCGATGAAATAATCCTCCATTTTGAATGCCGTTCCCAGCGGATCAACCCCCTTGACAAACCCTGAAAAAGTAAACACCAGGCCCACGAACACACGGCTTATAAAAGCAATTACCCTCATCCCTGAAATTTTAAATTCTAAATTCTAAGTTTTAAATTCTACTGTCTCCTGCCTACTGTCTCCTGTCTTCTGTCTCCAGCATTATCAACGCAAATAAAGCATAATTAATAATATCCCTGTAATTTGCGTCCACTCCTTCCGAAACAAACGTCTCCCCTGCCCTGTCCTCGATCTGTTTGATACGCATCAGCTTCATCAGGATAATATCGGTATAGGAGCTGATCCGCATGTTCCGCCAGGCCTCGTCGTAATCATGGTTTTTATTTTCCATGAGATCACGGGCGCTCTGGAAATTTCGGTCGTAGAGATCCACAATCTTTTCCTGCGGAAGCTCAGGCTGTTCTTCCGGTCCCAGCTCCAGCTGGATCAGCGCCATCACCGAATAGTTCACTATTCCGATAAACTCGGGCCTGATACCTTCTTCAACCCGTTGGAGCCCTTTTTGTTCAATCGACCGTATCCGGTTAGCCTTGATGTAAATCTGGTCGGTCAGGGATGGCGTCCGCAGGATACGCCAGGCGCTGCCGTAATCCTTCATTTTGTTGAGGAAGACCTCCTTGCATTCGGCCATGGCCTGTTCGAACTGACGAGATGTGTTTGTCATCATTTCTTGTATCTTCGCATTTGATCCGATAAATCTGTCGCTATGGAAAAAAACAGCGATAAAAGTACATTATTTTCACAAAAGCGGGTATTTGAATACAACGGAAAGGTGATGGATTTCACCAGGCCGCAGGTGATGGGCATTCTGAACGTAACGCCTGATTCGTTTTATGAGGCAGGGGGGCATGGGGGCATGGAGGCAGGGGGGCAGGGGAGCAGGGGGGCATGGGGGCATGGGGGCATGGAGGGAGGGGGGCAGG
>JAHYJL010000226.1 GCA_019429045.1 Bacteroidales bacterium | reverse complement strand
GGTTTCATCCCGAAAGCCAGAAGACCAGCATTGCGGAAGGGATGCGTTTTCTGACCAACGCGATCAAAAAACGCTGCATCGCCTTTGTCATTTCCGATTTCATGGATCAAAACTTCGACCAGTCGCTGCGCATTGCCAGCCGAAAGCACGATATCGTGGCGGTAAGGGTATATGACCGGCGGGAGGCGGAAATCCCGAAAATAGGCCTGGTTAAAGTTTTTAATAAGGAAACAGGGGAATCGATGTTGGTCGACACCAATGACCCCGGGTTGCGCAGCAATTTCATCAGTCACTGGGGGCGTCATGAGCAGCAACTGAACCAGATGTTCAAGAAACTGGGTGTCGATGCCGCCACCATCCCGACCGGTGAAAACTATGTCAGGCCACTGATGAATCTGTTTAAGTTAAGGGAATCAAGGTTTTAAATGTGTAAAAGGGTCGTACATATCATCATTTGCGTTATCATTTCCGGATGGTTCACCAATGCCCACGGGCAATACACAGGCGCGACCGCCCGTCTCGATACCAACAGCATCCTGATCGGTGACCAGATCGGGCTGGAACTGACCGTTACCGTGCCAACCGGTAGATATGTCCAATGGCCCGTCTTCATCGATACCCTGGTGCGCAATGTGGAAATCCTCCGAAAATCAGGCATTGATACGGTTGCTTCGGCCTCCGGTTATTACACCATCCGTCAAAAACTTTTTATCACCTCCTTTGATTCGGGCATGTATGTCATACCTCCATTGTATTTCCGGTATTTCAGCAAAGGAGACACCCTTTCGTTCTTTATGGAAACCATGCCACTATATTTAGAAGTGCAGACTATTGCGGTTGAACCAGACCAGGACATCAAACCGATCAAACCACCGCTCCGGGCGCCGGTCACTATACGGGAAATGCTGCCCTGGATCGGACTGATATTGTTGGCTATCCTCCTGGCATTTGCATTATTCTATTACCTGAAAAGAAGGAAAAAAACCCCGCCTGTAGTCACCACACGGCTCAAACCGACCATACCACCCTACGAAGCTGCCGTGGAAGCTTTGAATGCATTGCGGCAGAAAAAGCTGTGGCAGGCCGGCCGTGTGAAAGATTATTACAGCGAACTGACCGATATCGTCCGTGAATATATCGAACTCAGGTTCGGTGTCAGGGCGCTGGAAATGACAACCGGTGAAATTGAAACCGCACTGCGGCCGCTGGCCATAAATGCTGCAGCCAGGGAAAAGCTGCACCAGACACTCTTACTGGCCGACCTGGTGAAATTTGCCAAAGCGCAGCCGCTTCCGCTGGAAAACGATACCAGCATGGAACATTGCATTGATTTTGTCAGGGAAACAAAACCCCCGAAAGAGAATATACCTGCAGGAAATGAGCAGGTAACATTCAGTGAAACTAAAACGGATACCTGATGTTTGAGAATATCACATTTGCCAACCCCGGTTTTTTGTACCTGCTGGTACTGCTGCCATTACTGGCGGCCTGGTATCTGGTCAGGCAGGGGAAAAGCATGCCCACTCTCCAGGTTTCCGATTTCAACGCTTTTGAAAAGACCCCCAGAAGCATCCGGCATTACCTGTACCATGCCCTTTTCTTTTTCCGCCTGCTGGCCATCGGACTGCTGATCGTCGCTTTAGCCAGGCCGCAATCGACAACAAAAAGGCAGGATGTAACCATTGAAGGAATAGATATTGTGCTGGGGCTGGATATTTCGGGCAGTATGCTGGCCCAGGATCTCAAGCCCGACCGGCTGGAGGCAGCCAAAAATATCAGTTATGATTTCTTTTCCGGCAGACCCAACGACCGGATTGGGCTGGTCATTTTTGCCGGAGAAGCTTTTACCCAATGCCCGCTGACGACCGATCATAAAATCCTCAAAGAATTGCTGGACGGGATTAACAGCGGCATGATCGAAGACGGTACCGCCATCGGCGATGGCCTGGCCACCGCCATCAACCGCCTGAAAGAGAGCCAGGCTGTAAGCAAAGTGCTCATCTTGCTGACCGATGGGGTGAACAATGCCGGATCCATCGACCCACTTTCGGCAGCCGAGATCGCCAAAATATACGGAATAAGGATCTATACGATCGGTGTCGGGACGCATGGGTATGCCCCATACCCCGTACAGACTATGTTTGGAACCCGCTACCAGAGCATAGAGGTACAAATTGATGAAGACCTGCTCAAAAAAGTAGCCAAGATGACCGACGGAAAGTATTTCAGGGCAACTGACAATACGAGCCTGCGGGATGTATACGCGGAAATCGATCAGCTCGAAAAATCAAAGATTGATGTGACCGAATTCCGGAAAAAGCACGACGAATTCCTGCCCCTGGCCATCTTTGCATTGATGTTACTGGCCCTTGAGTCGTTATTAAGATTTACCGTTTTAAAAACACTGCCCTGATGTTTAGGTTTGAACATACGGAATATCTCTGGGCGCTGCTGCTGATCCCGTTCTTCAGCCTGCTATTTATGCTTTATTTCCTCTGGAAAAAAAGGGCGTTCAGGAGATTCGGCGACACCAGGGTGATTATGCAGCTGATGCCTTTGTTGTCATTCAGGCGGCAGTTTCTGAAGTTCTTGCTTGTCATGCTGGCACTGGCATCCCTTATCTTTGGAATTGCCAACCCCCAGGCAGGTTCCAAACTTGAGAAATCACAACGCAAAGGGGCCGACCTGATGATCGCCCTGGATGTCTCCAATAGCATGTTAGCCAAGGACATCCAGCCCGACCGGCTGACAAGGGCTGTCCAGGGGATTTCTAAACTGATAGACCATCTGGAAGGGGACCGTATCGGGATAGTGATATTTGCAGGAAGGGCTTATGTGCAGCTTCCTATCACCACCGATTATCCGGCGGCAAAAATGTTCCTGTCGACCATATCGCCCCAAAGTGTTCCGACGCAGGGAACAGCTATCGGTGAAGCAATCCATCTTTCCTTACAATCTTTCAGCGAAGATGAACGAAGCAAAGCCATAATCATCATCAGCGACGGCGAAGATCACGAAGGGGATGTGCTGGACGCTGCCAGGGAAGCTGCCGGCAAAGGGGTAAGGCTGTTCACCATCGGAATGGGTTCACCCGATGGCACACCTATTCCGCAATACGATACCTATAACCGGCAGACCGGTTTCCGGACCGACCGGCAGGGTCAGGTCATTATTTCCAGGTTGGATGAAATCACGCTCCAGCAAATCGCTTCAGTCGGTAATGGCATATATGTCAGGGCTACAACAGGACAGGATGGGCTTGGTAAAATACTGGATGAAATCAACGCCCTGGAAAAACAGGAAATTGAAACAAAAATGTTTGCTGAATATGAAGGCAAATTCCAGTACCTGCTGGCGCTCAGCATCTT
>JAHYJL010000225.1 GCA_019429045.1 Bacteroidales bacterium | reverse complement strand
CAGTCCTACGCGCGTATACCGAAATATCCTGCCTTGCAAAATCCTTCTTCAGGTATTTGAAATATCCGGCGACGGCGATCATGGCGGCATTGTCGGTGCAATATTCAAATTTCGGGATAAAAACGCGCCACCCCAGTTCATGTTTTTTTTCTGCCAGGGCTTTTCTGAGCCTTGAGTTTGCCGATACGCCCCCGGCAATAGCGATATCGGTAATACCGAATGATGTCGAAGCGGCCGATAGTTTTTTTAACAGGATATCAACGATAGTATGCTGAATGGAAGCCGCCAGGTCGGCTTTGTTGGTTTCGATGAAACGGCTGTCCTCTTTGAGCCTGTCTCTTAAAAAGTAAAGGAATGAAGTTTTTATTCCGCTGAAGCTGTAATCGAACCCGGGAACCACCGGTTCCGGGAAGCTGAAGGCATGAGCGTTGCCCTGTCCTGCAAGTTTATCGATCATCGGGCCGCCGGGATAGGGAAGCCCCATGATTTTGGCCGCCTTGTCAAATGCCTCGCCGGCAGCGTCGTCAATGGTTTTGCCAATGATCTCGAAATCAAAATAATCGTTTACCTTCACGATCTGCGTGTGACCGCCGGAGACGGTCAGGCACAGGAAAGGAAATGCCGGGAATTCCTTTTTGTATTGATCACTCTCAATGAAATGGGCCAGTATGTGCGCATCCATGTGATCTGTCTCAATGATTGGGATGCCCAGTGACAGTGCGAATGACTTGGCAAAGGAGCTTCCCACCAGCAGCGAACCGAGCAAGCCGGGACCTCGGGTGAAGGCAACGGCATTCAATTGATTTTTGCTTATTTTTGCATGTTGTAAGGCTTGTTCCACGACGGGAATGATATTCTGCTGGTGTGCCCTGGAGGCCAACTCAGGCACCACACCTCCGAAATATTTGTGAATCTCCTGGTTTGCAACGAGATTCGACAACACTGTTCGGTCGCGTAAAACGGCAGCCGATGTGTCATCACAGGAGGACTCTATGCCTAAAATATAGATGCTCATTAATATTTAATCCTACGGGCAAAATTATTAAAAATATCCTGAAGCTGCTGGCCCTGGCCACAGTGGTTCTTCTAACAGGGCTACTGACACTATTCTCTGTCGTGCGAACACCTTCCTTTCAGCACCTGGCGGCGAAAATAGCATCGGGCTTCCTGTCTAAAGAACTGAACACCCCTATTTATATCAATAAATTGCGGATATCCGGCATGCTGGATGTCAGGTTAGGTGGGGTGAAACTGCTGGATATAAAAGGTCAGCCTATGCTTGAACTTGGCGTTCTGCATGTTAAGACTGAAAAAATCTCCCTGAAAGACCATCGGATTGATTTCAAATTCATCCGCCTGGTCGACGGCGGATTCTTTTTAAGGAAATATGAAAATGACAGCTTGCTGAACCTGAATTATTTTCTTAAGAATTTTGAGGGTGCAGAACCGGATTCCATCCCTGCTCCGGTCTGGAAACTCTCCTGCAAATCACTGATTTTGGATGACCTGGCATTCGGATTCCGGGATGAGCATAAAGACAGAGTGCCGGAAGGTATGGATTTCAGCGACATCTTCATCTCTGAGATTTTCATTAACCTGTGGGATATTGCCGTTGATGGAGACTCCATCTCAGCCATCGTCGGGCACCTTTCATGCGTTGATAAGTCGGGGTTGTCCGTGCAGCATTTTTCCGGTAAATCACAGGTGAGTTCGTCCGGTATCAGGGTGGAAAAACTTAACCTGGAGACCGGCCAAACGAGCCTGGATATGGACCTGGCCTTTCTTTATGACGGGTATAATAACCTGGGATATTTTCTCGACAGTGTTTTCATCATTGCCGATATCAGAAGTTCGCTGCTTACCCTGAGCGATATCGGCTATTTTGCCCCCGTTTTAGTGCCTATGACAGATCCGGTGATGTTTGAAGCCCGGGTCGACGGAACCGTCAGTGATTTTGCTGCAAGCGACTTAAACATAAAAACAGGTAATCATACGGAATTCAGTGGGGATATCAGTTTGAAAGGATTGCCGGATGTGAACAATACTTTTACGTCCCTCGATATTAAAAAACTGACAACAACCCCTGAGGACGTCATCAAATTCCATTTACCGCTGGAAAAGCAACTGACCAGGTTCCCGGATCCGGTTAACGAACTGGGCATCACAACCATAAAAGGAAAAATAGCCGGTTTCCCGGATGAATTCAGGGCCAGGCTGGACATCAGCAGTGATATGGGAAAGCTGAGCGTTTCGGGCAAATACTTTGGAAGGGATCCGCTTGAATTGGCCACCTACTTCGGGGAGGTGACCGGAACAGAGATCAGGCTGGACAAAATAACCGGAAACCATGATCTGGGAACGGTGGACGTAGACCTGGAATATCAGGGCAGAGGCGTTGATAATGAGAACCTTAACGTAATCCTGAGTGGCTGGATAGAGAACCTTCTCTATAAGGGGTACCGTTATGACAAGATCATCCTGGGAGGCGAGATCAACGCCAGGTCGTACTATGGCCGTTTGCTGGTCATGGACCCCGCTCTCAGTCTCTCATTCGACGGGCTGGTAGATTTTAACCAGGAGATACCTGAAATAGACTTTTCCCTGGAATTGCTCAGGGCCAGGTTTTTTGATATGAACCTCAGCGACAAAAGCGAGGATATGAACCTGCAGGGAAAGATCACGGCAGATTTTACCGGTATTGATCCCGATCATTTCAATGGCATGATCCGGATTGACAGTATGATCTATACCGAACACGGGAAGGAATATTTCCTGCAGCACCTGGAACTGAACCGGGTCATGGGACCGGATGTCATGGATCAAATAACGTTGCGGTCCGATTATATTGATGCCGATCTTACAGGAACCTTCAAGATACAGGATTTGATCGATCAGGTGATGTATTTTCTTGTCGGCAGCGGAGAAGATCCCCTGGCTGAAATGGCAAGAATTGAAAACCCGCAGCATCTGTTGGCTGATCTGAGGTTAAAAGATATCAGTCCTTTTACGGAGATATTCATCCCAGAACTGGAAGTTACACCGGGGGCAGTTGTGAAAGGAGAATTTGATTCATACAGGCAAATACTTACCATAGAAGGAAATGCAGAGATGATCACTTTCGGCGGAATACAATTCAGTGAAGTGGGTTTCTCCGGTGAGACCATCAACCGGCAGTTTCATTTTGACGGGAACGCCGGCAGGATTGTCTTGCTGGAGCAGAAGGATAAGGTCGGCCTGAGCCTTGACCATTTTAATGTGAATGCCATTGCAGGCACTGACAGCATTACCTTTTCCCTCTTGTGGGATAATTACGATAACGTGCTGACAAACCAGGCGACCATCGATGGATTTATCCGGTTCCC